>NZ_JBRCWE010000023.1:0-79149 GCF_053497555.1 Raineya sp.
CTTTTCAAGGAGGGGAACAAGGGGTGGTTTAAGTTATTAAAAATAAAAACTTGATAATCAAATTTTTAATCTTGCAACTCACGTTTGTAGCGAAAAGCCACTGACAGGCTACTTTCGCGATGGCTGTTGCAATACTGACGAAACCGATGTAGGTTCGCATACGGTATGTGCGGTGGTTACCGAAGATTTTTTGATATTTTCATTAGAACAAGGCAACGACCTCATTACGCCTGCACCTTGGTATCAGTTTGAAGGATTGAAGCCGGGTGATAAATGGTGTCTGTGTGCTTCTCGTTGGCTGGAAGCCTATCGGGCAGGGAAAGCCCCACTGATAGATTTAGAGGCAACCAATGAAAAATGCCTTGAAATAATTCCAATGGATATACTTTTGCAGTTTGCGGTGAGAGAAAAGGCTTGAAGTCTTACTTTTTCAAGAGCCATTCTACTGCTTTCCATAAGCTTTCGGCACAAAAATTTACAGGTAAGGCACTTTGAGTGCCTATTTTTATGGTTTTTATGCCTAATTTCTGGGCAGGTATCATATCGCGGTCGCTATCGCCTATCATATAAGAGGCAGAAGGTTCTATGCTGTAGCGGGCTATGGCTCGTTCAAAGAGTAAGCTCTCGGGTTTTCGGCTCAAAGAATTTGTAAAATCGGGGTGATAAGGGGAATAATAAAGGTCATCTATTAAGTTTCCGCATTTTTCTTGCAAAAAATGGTGGCACTGCCAAACTTCTTGGGCGGTGTAAAGCCCTTTGGCTATTCCCCCCTGATTGGTAATAACAATCAGCAAAAAGCCCGCCTCTTTGAGTTTCCGTAATGCCTCGCAAACTTTGTACTCTAAAATGAAATCTTCAATCTTGTAGGTATATTCGCCACGCTCAACATTCAGAACCCCATCTCTATCCAAGAAAACGGCTTTTTTCATACTGCAATTCAAATCTGTCTTGCAAATTAGCAGAAAATTGAATTTTTTCTAAAAAATATTTGTTTTAGTTGTAAATCTAAAAAAAGTATTGCTATGGAATATCATATTCAAGTTGAAAATATCAAGTGCGGTGGCTGTATGAGTAGCATCAAAAAAGCTATTGCGGCTATTGCGGGTGTTGAAAAAGTTGAAGTTAGCAAAGAAACTGAAACCGTGAGTGTTTGGGGAGCAGAAAATTTGCAAACACAACTTGTAGAAAAACTCGCAGAACTTGGCTATCCCGAAAAAGGTAACAATAATCTCTGGCTCAAAGCCAAATCTTTTGTGAGTTGTGCAGTAGGCAGAATGAACAAAGAGGATTAGCATAAAGATAGCTTTTCTTATTTTTCAGACCTTGCAAGGCTAAACTTGTAAGGTTTTTATTTTTTTTTCGTGTATTTGGAAAAATACTTTATTTTTGCAAGCGTTAATTGCAATAGTTGTACTCAAATCTGAAAGAAATGCGTTTTATACCTTCTTTTTTCCGAAAAAAAGACCCTAATAAGCCCAAAAAGTCCAAACTTCGCGAATGGATAGACGCTATTGTTTTTGCTGTGGTAGTGGCTACATTTTTGCGTTGGTTGTTGCTTGAAGCTTATACCATTCCCACCCCTTCTATGGAAGGTTCGCTACTCACAGGCGATTTCCTTTTTGTAAGCAAACTGCACTATGGTGCCCGAACCCCTAAAACTCCTTTGCAAGTACCGCTTACGCATCAGAAAATATTTTTCACCAATATCCCCTCTTATCTGGACTGGATACAACTGCCCCAGTATCGTTTGCCTCATTTTTCAGAAGTAAAAAATGGAGATGTTGTGGTTTTCAACTATCCCGGTTTTGAGGAGAAACAGCCTCGCCACCCCGTAGATTTACGCACCAATTATATCAAGCGTTGCATTGCGATTGCAGGCGATACCATTGAAATTCGTAATGCTGATGTATATGTGAATGGCAAACCTTTCCCCAACCACGAAAAAACGCAGTTTTCGTATAGCATTGAGGTAAAAGACGAAATTCCACAAGAGGATTTAGAGGATTTGGGGCTTTTTGTAGGCGAAGAGGTAGAAAATCCTGATATTGAATACCTGCCTGCACAAAATCGCTATGTTGGTTTTTTGAGCGAAGAAACTGCCAGAGCAATCCAAAAATTTCCACAAGTGAAAAAAGTAGAAAAAATAGTTATGCCAGCAGGCAAAAAAGAAGAAGCAGGGCAGACCATTCTGAATGATAAAGGCAAAGGCGAAACTATTTTTGGGGAAAATGTATATCCTGTATTTCCGCATAGTGCCAAATTTAACTGGAACAGAGATAATTTCGGACCACTTTGGGTGCCTAAAAAAGGGGCAACTATTCCTATCAATGAAAATACCCTTGCTCTTTATGGCTTTACTATACAAGAATTTGAAGGCTATGACAAAGGGGAAATTGAAATCACCAACAACAACGAGCTACTGATTGATAAAAAGCCTGTCAAAACCTATACTTTCAAGCAGGATTATTACTTTATGATGGGCGACAATCGTCATAATTCTCTAGACTCGCGTTATTGGGGATTTGTTCCCGCTGACCATATCGTAGGGAAAGCCCTTTTTATATGGATGTCTTGGGAAAGCCGTGCCAAATGGTACAAGAAAATTCGTTGGGGAAGGCTTCTCAATGGTATTCGCTAAAATTTGGGTACTGACTTTATGCACCAAATTGTAAAGCCTTGAACTTTCATTCACCTTATCGTCTGATTGCCCAAAGAATAGCCAATCCTAAAACACAAAAAAGTGTAGGTTTGGGCTTTTCGGCACTTGTCAGTAAAATGGCAGTGGTGAGTGTAGCTATTACGATAGTGGTGATTTTGCTTTCTTTTGCGGTGTTATTAGGTTTCAAAAATGCTATCAAAAGCAAAATATTCAGCTTTACAGGGCATATACGTATCGTAAAAACCAGCAACAACCAGTCTTTGGAAGAGCCTGCCGTACCTATTCAGACAGATATTTATCAGCAAAGGAAAAAAATTCCTTTTATAGAACATTTGCAAGTATATGCCCAAAAACCGGGTGTGATAAAGGTGAAAGAAAATGTGCAAGGGGTTGTTTTGAAGGGGGTAGGTGAAGACTACCGAAAAGAAGATTTTACAGAAAACTTGCAAGAAGGGCGTTGGCTCAATTTCAAAAAAGATGCCGAAAGCAAAGAAACCCTGATTAGCCGAACCATTGCCCGAAAGCTCAATCTGAAATTGGGCGATTCGCTCATTGTAATTTTTGTACAAGAGCCACCTCGCTTCCGAAAACTTGCCGTAGTAGGGATTTACGAAACAGGTGTAGGAATTTTTGATGAAAAATTTTTGATAACAGACCTGAAAACCATTCAAAAAGTGAATAACTGGGGCGATAGCCTAGTGAGTGGTTATGAAATTTTCTTAAAGGATTTTGATAAACTCGTTGAAAACTCGCGAGAGCTGGAAAATCTATTACCATACGATTTAAGTCAGCAACCCGTTACTGCCAAGCATTTTGATACTTTTGAGTGGCTGGAACTTTTGGATAACAACGTTGTCATTATTTTGGTCATTATTTTGGCGGTTACAGCTTTCAATATCATATCGGTACTGCTGATAATGATGATGGAGCGAACCAATATGATAGGTATTTTGAAGGCTTTGGGAGCTGAAAACAAACAAATAGAGCGAATTTTTTTGCTACACGCTTGGCATATTGTAGCAAGAGGTTTTCTGTGGGGAAACCTTGTAGCATATTTGCTGTATTTGCTTGAATATTACGGAAAGTTTATTCCGCTAGATACGCAGAACTATTTGGTAAGTTACGTGCCTGTACAATGGGATTGGCTTACTTGGCTTTTGGCAAATGCAGGCACTTTTTTACTCATCAGCTTTGTGATGTGGCTTCCGATACGTTTTGTGGTGAAAATTCCGCCTGTAAAGGCTATTCGTTTTGTGTAGTATTCTTGGGGAGAGGAATAATACCTTCACCTTCTATTTTTTCTATCGCAAAACGTGCAAATAGCTCTTCGCTGTACCAACCGATTTTTTTAGTAAGTTGAATCACTTTTTTATGCTCGGGGCTTTTGTAGGCATAATGGTTCATTGCCTCCAAATTTTCCCAAATGCTAAAAGTAGCTTGCTGAATAAGCGGCAATTCGCCGATTCCTACCGAAAAAATAAGTCCTTGGCGGGCTTGTATATTTTTGCTTGCAGGGCGAACCATACGCCAAAAATGCCAAATTTTATTCCATTTGATAGTTGCTCTGGTAATAACGGCTATTTTTCCTTGATGATAGTGTTTTGCTTTTTGGGGTAAAAAGGGTTCTGTGCCGTCCCATTTGCCGTGGGCGTTAAGCGTTTCCAAAAACAAAGTTTGGTGCTTTTGAGCCTTTTCTTTGAACTTGAAAAAAATATCTGAAAGCTCAAAAAACTGCTCACAGGCTTCATTATTTTTCCATACGCATAGCAATCCGTACAAACTGAAATTCGGAAAGATGCTAAAACCACCTCTACCACCACTGCCAAGCATTTTTACAAAAGATAAATTTTTCATTTCTTGAAGGACTTTGGGTAGCCTTCCCATTTGCACAAATGCCCACCAAAGATTTTTTAAGCCCTTGTATTGAAAAAATGTAAGCGTAACGACTGGTTTATCCATAAGTTGAAAAAGATTTATGAATAAACTACCTTGCAAGGGCTTTTGTTAGGTGTTTTGCTTTCGCAGGTTGAAAAAAGTTGAAATATCAGGTATCAGAACTCCCTGAAAAAGGCAAGAATGTTATCTACTTCATAATCCCAATATTTGTAGTCGTGGGCGTATTGGGCAGGTAGGTTGAGTTTTACTTTAAGGGTAGGGTGGTTTTTGCGTAAAGCCTCATAAAAAACTTGTGTTTGCGTGTAAGGACAAACTTTATCTTGTTTGCCGTGCCCGAGATAGATAGGAGTTTTCCATTTCTGAATTTGAAAGACGATATTTTCTTCTTCTTTCCAGCGTTTGGGAAACTGCTGAAACGCCCCCATATATCCGATATGCACTCTATCTTGGGGAATTTTGCTTTGGTCGTAATCACCAGAAAGGGCGGCGGCGGCTGTAAAAAGTTCGGGTTTTTCCAAAGCTACAACGGCTACGCCTCGCCCCCCTGTGGAAAGCCCTACAATAAAGTTTTTCTGCGTGGGCAACAAGAGGCAGTATTTTTCTTGTAAAAACTGAAACACGCTATCAGTAAGCCAATGTTTTTGAGGTTCTTTTCGCCAGTCGCTACGTGTTTCGGGGTATAATTTGCTCATATAGTTGCTTTTACCCATTTCGGGCATAATGAGAATGTATCCTTCGGCAAGGGCTTTTTGGCAAAGCGAACTTTTTTTGCACCAATCATCTTTGGGAAAGGCAAAACCTTGCAAAATCAGCAGATTGCCCTTGATAGGTATTTTGGGGTTAGGTAAAGCTACATCTACGAGCCTACCTGCAATTTTGAGCGTTTGAAAGCTCTGCAAACTATCGCAAATAGGCTTATGCTTCTTGGTGGTGGTATCGTGATGAGAAGTTTTTACCTCATTGATTTGTACTTTTGGGGCATTTTGAGGCTTTTGGGTAGATTTTTCGCCACAAGCCCAAACAAGCAAAGAAAACCAAATCCATTTTTGCATAAAGTTCAAAAAGTTTCGTAATTATTTACGTTCAAAAAGTTTAAATGTTCAAGCGTTTGAGGTAAAAGTTTTACTCCGTCTAAATATCCTTTGTTCTAAATCCTGTTTCCTGCTTCTACTACTAATTACTCTTGGTTTATCTTTCAAAAGCTCCTATATCAGGCGGATTTTTACGAGTTTTGCCCAAAATATCAGTGGTTATAGAAGTAGCAATCCCTTTGCCTATGGCAGGCGAAGTAGAGGGCAAGCGGTAGTCAAATCGGCGAGGACTGCGAAAAAGCGAATCGGCAGGAACGTTGAGCAAATTATTATTTACATTGAGTACCTCTCGGAAGGTTTGTGTTCTAAAAATATTGTTGGCGGCAGAAAGATTGATATTTTCGCCTGCAAAAAGCACTTCATCTCGTAAATTGCCCCAAAAAATATTATTGAACAAACGGATTTGCATTTCACCTGCCCCTGTTTCATTGAAAAACAAACTCCCTGCTTCGTCTTGTCGGTTGAAGAAAAATTCATAGTTGGCAAGTGTACAATGCACCAATTCATATTCGCCACCGTTACTTGCCTGAAAAAGACGTAAAATCGCATTATTGAGCAAACAATTTCGCATAAAAATTTTAGAACTCACACCTGCCAAAGTTGCTTCCGAAGCACTTTGTAAAGTAGAGCCTTCCAAAAGTACCTCCGAGCTATCTACAAAAACGGCTACTCTTGTGTTGGTAATTTTTGCAAAACGAATTTGATTGTTGGTACTACTTTTTCGCAAACGCAAGCCCTGCCAAGCTCCTAAAAGATTTTCAAAGCCTGCTTCTTTGCGAAAATAACGAAAAACTACATTGCTATCTGCTGTGCCTTGTACCTTCAAAGTGCCTTTGATTTCTATTTTGGCATTATTGAAGGCATAAATTTTGGTAGCAGGTTGTATGGTAAGCGTGCAACCCAAAGGTACTTCTACGTTGCCTTTCAAAAGGTAGGGGCGTTGCTTTGTCCAAGTGGTATGGCAAGGCAAAGTGCCTGAAATTACATTTACATTTTCAGCCCAAGTGAGTAGTTTCACATTTTGGGTTTGATTGTTCAGCTCAAACATCAAAGAGTCGTAAGCCTGATAAATTTCGTCTTGGTTACGATTTTGTATGCGTGCAGAAACAATTACGAGCAGGCTATCTTTGCCCAAAATATTGATATTTTCAAAAATTTCGCTTTTCTGAGCATTTACGATAATTTCATAGTCGTCATTATTGCCTCCGCCTAAAAAAATTCTCTTGATTTGCACCGCTTGGGCATTAGGATTATAGACTTTGAGCCTTTTGCTTGCCACAGGCACACCTGCTACAATGGTATCAAAAACGATAGCATCGTCTGAAAATAACAAAGGTTGGGGACTATTGGTGAAAATTTCATTACGGGTTTTGCAAGCAAAAAAAAGGCTCAACACTAAGACAAAAAACAAGTATTTACCAACTGCATTTTGCTTTTTGCAAAAAAAAATTTCTATCATCTGAATTTCAAGTTAAGCCGTCATTTCAAGGGGTTCGGTGTTTTGAGGTGTTTTTGTTCGGGTTTTGAACTTACTAGTCAGAGCAATTATCAAGCCAAGAACAATAATGAGCGAACCTCCCCAAAGCAAATTGATTTGTGGCTGTTCAATAGCTTTCATAATGATATAGTCTTTTTCACCTACATCAGCCGAGAAAATCATTTCTCCTTTTTGGGTATCAATGTTTCGGAAGGTAATTCTGGCTCCAATTTCAGGCAGAATGTCCGCTACATTTGCCATTTGGCTTGTAGCCTGATTGACAACCAAAATAGGCTCAGCAGTGTGAATTTGCCCATTTTTACCCAAAATTTTAATAGTAGCTTTCACAGCAAGTTCATCTTGGGTGAGTTTTTGAGCGTCAATTTCACGGATTGGCTCAACATTTTCCAAAACAGCCACAAAATCGTTGAGCAGGAAAGTATCTTTGACACGCACTCGCATCTCTTCGGTTTCGGTGTACTCTCTGCCTTTACTGGGGTCGGGGTAAATGCTACTTACGTGTGTGTAGAGGTCTTTGGAAAGCATTTTGTAAATATCGGGCGAGGCTACCATTTCTCCTTGCCTGATGCCATTCATCTGCACTCTTGGAAAAAGATTGAACACTTGCCCACTTTCTTTGTGGCGATATTCTACTCGGTAATAGATATTTTCGGGGCGTGTGCGAATGGTATCTCCTTTTTTGAAATACAATTTTCCGTTGTAAAAAATATCTCTGACTACCACGAGTTTTTCGGGTTTATCTATCAAACTTCTCACGTATTTCTGATTGATATAGCCCGGATAATTTTCAGCCTCCACATACATTCCTTTGTAGGTAAGCTGATAGTTTCTCATTTCTGTTGGTTCTTCTAGCCAAAGTAAAACATTTTTCTTATTGAACTCTTCGGGGGCATCTTTACTAAATACTAAACCCGAATTGTTGTCGGAAATAATTTTAGAATAGCCCGCCGAGTACATTATGCCTAAAATCATTACAGCAAACCCGATATGAGCCACTGCCCCGCCTGAAAGTGAAGGTCTTTTACGAAAAACATCAAGCATCAGGATTGAATTGGCTATCATAGAAAACCAAGAAGCAAAAATGATAAGAAAACTCAGAGCGTATTTGATATAAACAATTCCTGCTTTTTTCCAATCTTGACTAAAATTTTGAAGTTCTTTTTGCCAAACTTCGTTGGGTTCTGAAAGCAAAATAAAAATAGCAGAAACTATCAGCGATAGCAGAAGTGGAAAAGACAAGGTTTGATAAAATTTTTTTTCTTTTGTGCCTCTACGCCACCAATAATATTGCCCCCAAGCAGAAGCAATAGTAATGATAAGAGCTAAAAAACCTTGTGAAATACCATACAAATCCATTGGATTGGTAGGCGGGGCTTGCCCCCAAACAGGACGAGAAGTAAAAAATATTACAATAAATGCCGCAAGGCTCAAAAGCATTGCACTCGTGAATGTCCAAAATTCGGGTGTGTAAGTGGTAATTTCTTTGGTATCAGCAGGTATTTTTTTCCAATTTTTTACCATTATCCAAGCAGGAAGCACCACAAAAACAGCCATCAGAAATATAAGTTGCCCACTTAAACCTAAATCGGTAAATGAATGTACAGAGGCATCGCCAAGCACCCCGCTACGTGTGAGAAAGGTAGAATAAAGCACTAAAAAGAAGGTTACGGCAAGCAGAATAATAGAACTTTTCAGCGAACTGCTACTATTTTTGGCAGTAAGCATTGTGTGTAGGGCGGCTACAAGCGTGAGCCAAGGTACATAAACAGCGTTTTCTACGGGGTCCCAGTTCCAATAACCACCAAAATTGAGTGTTTCATAAGCCCAATAAGCACCCATCATTATACCCAAACCTAAAATGGCAACGCTGATGAGCGTCCAAGGCAAAGCAGGTTTTATCCATTCTTTGAGTTGATTTCTTTGTAAACCCGCCAAAGCGAGGGCAAAAGGCACAAAAGTAATGGCAAAGCCTAAAAAAATAGTTGGTGGGTGAATGACCATCCAGTAATTTTGCAAAAGTGGCGAAAGTCCGCCGCCATCGGCAGGGATAAAATTTGGATTGTAGGTTTCGCGAAAAGCGGGATTATAGACAGGCAAATCCAAAACCTCGCGTGTGAGTACAAAAGGCGAACTACCTATTTTGAATGTATCGGCGAATACAACACCCAAAATCATTGAGGTCAGAAGCACTTGCAAAAGGCTGAATTGCCACATCACACTGCTTTCCCAAGATTTTAGTCGGGGAAGCAAGATGAAAGCAATGAGTACATTCCAGAAAATCCAAATCAGAAAGCTACCTTCTTGTCCTTCCCAGAAGCAGGCAATCATATATTGAACAGGCAAGCTATTGGAAGAGTGGTCGTAGGCATAGAAATATTCATACATCTGGTTATAGACTATCGCAAAGAGCGTAACGACTACTCCTGTAATCGCTATACTATGTACCCAAAAGGCTCTTCGGGCAAAAGTAGCCCAAGACTTTTGTTTGCTTTCATCATAATTTTTATTTTGAGCCAAAATATAGCCAATAGTTGCAAGAATAGCACTGGCAAAAGAGATTAGCACCAAAAGATGTCCAAGGTTACCAATCCATAAGTTAGGTTCTCGCATAAGATTTAATTTTGATTGCAATGTTAAAGTCTAACGAATAAACGATTTCTTGAAGGAATGAGTTTTTATTTTTTGAAAATTTATGAAATTTCATCAAAAAATGGAAATCTGCCTATAAGACCATTTTCTTTCGGCAGGTTCTTTGGATATAGCGAAAGAAAGCCCTATTTCGTGCAAGCCGCCTATGCCTTTCAGCGAAAGTGGCAAACCATAGGTGTAAGCAACTCTAAACCCTTCCATTTTGAAAGCTGTCTGAAAGTTGAGTGTAATATTTTGAGTTTGCAGAGGAATGTTTCTGCCCAAAACGCCTGCCTGAAAATGAGTTGTTTCAAAAAAAAGTCCCATATCAAGCAAATGTAAGCTATTTTGAAAATTGTAAAACATAGCAGGTGAAAGATGATAATTTTCGCTTTCGTTGAGAGGAATTTTAATACCTAAATGCCCCGAAATACGCAAAGGAACACGAAACTCGCTCCCTAAAAAGTCTCTTTGTGGCTGATTGAGATGAAAAACTGAAAAACCTATCCAAGCATAATCGTTGTAAGCAAGTATTCCTGTTGAAACATCAAGAAAGTCAATGCTTTGAGAAGGTAGCAGAGGTTCTTGGGTAGCATTCCCACTCACACCTGTTTGTGTGAGCTGGTCGCCGTAAATTAAATTAAAGGTGTTCAGATTTTTATTTCCATATCCCAAACTTAGTGCCATTCGGACTCGCCAATATTCTCCTGCGGGCAAAAGGTATGCGTAAGCAAGATTAGCTTGTAAATTTCTAAAATTTCCCCCCGAAGCAATACCAATGCGGTCAGTTTTGATAAAAACACCCAAAGCATTGCGTTCATCATCAAAACTATGGTCGTAGCCAATGAAATTAGTTACCAACCCGCCTGTAAGGCTCGGATAATGTACCGCATACAAAAAATCTGCCCTTCCCGAAACACTTGTGCCTGTAAAAGCAGGATTTACAAATAAACGTCCCGAGCCATACTGATTTGGAAAAATATCTTGCGAAAGGCTTTCCAAAGAAAAACAACAGCAGAGGAGTATAAAAAGCTTTTGGGCAAACAATCGCATTGGAAAGATGTTTGTTTAGCATACAACAAGGCAAAATTAGCAACAATTTTCAAACCAAAATTGGATTTTTTGGCTTTTTTATTTACCTTTTCGCATTGAGAGGTATCTAACGAAAAATGTTTAGGTTATAGTGTGGAAGCAGGAAACAGGATTTGGAAAATTAGATATTTTGATGGAGTTAAACTTTAACCTCAAACTCTTTAACTTTTGAACGTAAATAATTACAAAAAATCAAAGTTTGACTCTGATTGATGTATCGGAGACAGGAAACAGGAAATAAGATACAGGTTTTTGATTGCTGAATTTTTGCTCTTTTATAGTTACAAAAACTGATTTCTATGAAAAAACACATCACTTTTCTATTTTTATGGCTCTTTTTAGGCACTTTTGCCTTTGCACAATTGCGTTATACGCCCTCGCAAGTGGTTTTCAAAGTGAAAGAAGGCTTTTATCTTGAACCTGACTTTTTGCTTTCACTTTCGGTGCGTCCTGCGGAACGAGTTTTTCCTAATCACCAAGCTCCCAAGCAAGGTGAATTGGGGCGTTGCGGCTTGCCCAAAGTAGATTTGAGCCGAATTTATTATTTGTATCTGAAAAATGGCGTAAGCGTAGAAAATGCTTTACAAGTTTTACGCTCTCACAAAGCTGTGGAATATGCAGAACCCTTGCGTTTGGCAGAACCCTTACTTATCCCCAACGACCCTGGTGCTAATACTCCCAGCTCTGTGCCTGCTGACTTTCATCAATATTATTTGAATATTATCAAAGCCTATGATGCTTGGGATATTCAAACAGGAAATCCTGCATCTATTATTGGCGTAATTGATTGGGGGTTTCGTACCACCCACGAGGATTTGGTAGGCAACTTACACCCCGACTACATTGATTTGGGCAATAACGATTTTAACCTAAACCTGCCTCACCCTTTTAGCTATCACGGTGGGGCAGTGGCGGGTATTGCTTCGGCTACTCCGAACAACGGCGTAGGCGTTGCGGGTGTTGGCTACAATTGCCGCTATTTGCCTGTGAAGGCAGTAAATGATGCTCTTTCGGTGCTTCGTTTTGCGGAGTCGGTAGTGTATTTGGCAGATAGAAACGTGAAGGTTATCAATATGTCTTTTGGCTATCAGGGCGAACCTGATGAATTTTGGGAAGATATTGTGAATTATGCCGTTATCAACCAAGATGTAGCAATGGTTGCCGCCGCAGGCAATAATGGCGATACAGGACGCTTCTGGCCTGCCTCTTACAAAAATGTAGTATCAGTAACAGGCTCTACGGCAAATGATTTGCGTTGGGGAGGAAGTAACTATAATTACGAAGTAGATATTACTGCTCCAAGCGAATTTACACATACCACTTACTACAATTGCTGTGCATATAGCGGTATTTTCAACAACGATAACTCTTATATTCCTGCGGTGAGCTACAATATGAGTGGTACTTCCTTTGCCGCTCCACAAGTTGCCGCCGCTATTGCCTTGCTACGTACTCAATATCCGAGTTTAGATGCTATCCAAGCTATGGCAAGGGTAGTGGCTACTTCCGATAATATTGATGCTCTCAACCCTTCGGTAGCAGGACTTATCGGTAAAGGTCGCCTGAATATGCTCCGAGCCCTGAGTGAAACGAATGTGAAAGCTTTGCGTATAGAAAATTATGAATTTGTAAATAATGCTTTCCCTTTTGCAGGTAGTAATGCTCAATTAGTGGTAAATTTCAAAAATCTCCTTTCGCCTACTTCTAACTTGCAAGTGAATGTAGTTTCGCTTTCGCCACTTGTGAGTGTGAGCAGTAGCAGTTTCAGTTTGGGAGCAATGAATACAAGCGAAATTAAAAACAATCAATCCGTTCCATTTATTTTGCAAATTTCGCCTACTACTCCTTACAATACTGAAATAGTGTTACGTTTTGATTTTCAGGACGGAAGTTTTACTACTTACGAATATCTGAAAGTTATTATCAATCCTGATTATTTGCATTTAGATATCAATAAACTCACACTTCACGTGGGCAGAAGAGGTAAAATCGCTGAATATGTTTATCCCTACCGAAAAAGTGTAGGATATACCGCTTCGCAATACAATACCATTGCTACCGCAGGGGGCTTTATAGTGGCTACGCATATGGATAGCCTTGCCAATTCTATTCCTCAATATATTTCAGGAGACCCACTGATAACTGAATTTGATACCGCAGGAACTTTCAATCATACCAAAACCGCTAACTATCAAGAAATTGTTGCTAATTTCAAAGATGAAATCATTAGCCGTCCCAAATTGCTCATTCAGAAGAAAGCCTATGCTTACCAGAATGCTCCCAAAGATAAATTCATCATTGTAGAGTACGATATTACCAACGACTCTACCCGAACTATTCAGAACTTGTATGCAAGTGTTTTTACAGATTTTGATTTGCAAGAATATACCCGAAACCGAGCCGATTGGGACAATACTCGCAAAATGGGATATGTTTATCATTACCTTAATGGAATGTATGCGGGAATTAGATTGCTGACACAAGAAACACCCAATTATTATGCCTTCAACAATAATGGTAGTGGTGGCTCTATGAATTTGTATAATGGTTTTACAAAAACTGAAAAATTTACAGCTATTTCCAATGGACTTTTACGCACCCAAGCAGGTACAACAGGCGTGGGTACTGATGTTTCTATTGCCGTAGGCGGAACAATTACGAATTTAGCTCCCCAAGCTATGCGTAAGATTGCTTTTGCTTATGTAACAGGCGATAATTTGACAGAACTGCAAGCCAATGCAGACGAGGCTCTCAATACGTTTTTAGAGGTAAATACTACACCTTTGCCTGATATAGCAAGCAGTTTTATTGTTTGCAATGGCGATAACTTGCTACTTGCTCCTAATAACGGTACTACTTTTGATTTTTACGATAGTTTTCCGCTAACCACTCCTATTTATACAGGAGCGGCTTTGACTCTTACCAATATTACTTCCAATCGCACTATTTATATTGTAGGACGGGATAGATACTATCCAAGCCCTGTGAAAGTTGTTAATATTACAGTAGCTCCTGCTCATAATGCCGTGATTGTTGCTACTCCTTATGCGGGTACTACTTGGCTTTTTGAGGATTATAGTGGTAATGTGAGCAGTTCGGAATGGAATTTTGGCGATGGAAATACAGCCACAGGGAATCCCGTAGTGCATACTTACGCCCAAGAAGGGAGTTATCAGGTTGGGTTGAAAAGCACCAATTTACAGGGCTGTCAGGATACTACTGCCAAAGTTATCAGTGTTGTACTTGCTTTGGATAGTAGGGTAACTGATTGGCAGATTTATCCCAATCCCGCAAGAGAAGAGGTGTTTGTAAAAGGAGTAGATACCTATTCTTGGGAGTTGATGAATGCCTTTGGCAATATATTGCAAAAAGGCGAAAATCAGATTCGTATCCGCGAGGAAGTTGCAAATGGATTGTATTACTTGAAAATCAATTTGCCTCTTGGTACAAGTAAAGTATTTAAGTTGCGAATAGAAAGATGAGGCAAATAAAAATTCTGCAAAAAAAGAAATGCTTGATAAGCTAAATTATCAAGCATTTTTGTTGTTTTGTGGTGTGGGGCGGAATCGAACCGCCGACACAAGGATTTTCAGTCCTTTGCTCTACCAACTGAGCTACCGCACCAAACATTTCCTTTCAAAAAAGTGTTGCAAAATTAGAGCAAAAAACTATATTTGCAAAAAAAATCCTAAAATTTTTTTCTTAAAACTTGTAAAAATACTCATTATGAGCTACTTGTTGCAAATTCTTTTTGTTGCCTGCGTGGCTGTAGCGGGCTATTTTATATTTCAAAGAGCCAACCTTATCCGAAAAACTATCTTGCTTGGTAAAAGCACTAATCGTTCTGATAACCCTTCGCAACGTTGGAAAACAATGCTTCTCATAGCCTTTGGACAAGGTAAAATGTTCCAAAAACCGCTTGTAGGGCTAATGCACTTTATTATTTATGTAGGTTTCGTTATTATCAATCTTGAACTACTTGAAATTATTTTAGATGGAATACTTGGAACGCACCGACTTTTTGCCCCCATTATTGGCAAAGAATTGTACGCTCTGCTTATCAATAGCTTTGAGTTTTTGGCAGTAGGCGTAATTGTAGTGTGTGTAGCATTTTTGGCTCGCCGTAATGTTTTGAAAATCAAACGCTTTTGGCAAAGAGAAATGACCAAGTGGCCTCGTACAGATGCCAATCTTATTCTGACCTTTGAAATTATCTTGATGTTGCTCTTTCTGACTATGAATGCTACGGATAGCGTTCTGCAAAACAAAGGTGCCGAGCATTACGAAAAAGTAGGTAGCTTCGCATTTAGTCAGTATCTTATGCCCCTTTTTGAAAATATGAATCTAAGTTCGCTCATTGTTCTTGAACGCACCGCTTGGTGGCTTCATATTCTTGGCATTTTAGGATTTGCTTTGTATGTAACGTATTCCAAGCATTTGCATATTCTTTTGGCTTTTCCTAACACCTATTTTTCAAACCTCAACCCCAAAGGTAAAATAGAAAATATGCCTGCCATTACCAATGAAGTAAAAATCGCTTTGGGGCTTATCAATCAGAATGATGTACCCGCTACGCAAATTGCACGCTTTGGAGCAAAAGATGTCAATGACCTAACTTGGAAACAACTACTTGATGCCTATTCGTGTACCGAGTGTGGGCGTTGTACTTCGCAATGCCCTGCCAATCAGACGGGGAAATTGCTTTCGCCACGTAAAATTATGATGGACACCCGCGACCGCTTGGAGGAAATTGGCAAAAGTTTGGCAAAAGGCAAAACCATTGAAGAGGCTCTTAATGACGGCAAATCGCTTTACGGCGACTACATCACCAAAGAAGAAATTATGGCTTGCAATACTTGTAATGCCTGTGTAGAAGCTTGCCCTGTTAATATAGACCCGCTTTCCATTATTGTAGATATTCGCCGTTTTATCACAATGGAAGAAGCCTCAACACCTGCTTCTTGGAATGCAATGTTTGCCAATTTGGAAAACAATATGGCTCCTTGGAAATTTTCCCCTGCTGATAGGTTTGAATGGGCAAATAAGGTGAATGTATAAAAAAACAAGTTGAGAGGTTTCGGATAAATCTCTCACTTTTTAACTTTTATGTTGGAATATCAAAAGCAATTTTTATGCTACCCTTGCAAGAAATACGAGAGTATCTGGCTACTCAGCCTGTTTTGAGGGCTTGGCTATTTGGTTCTTACTCCGATAAAACAGCAAATTCAAATAGTGATGTAGATATTCTTGTAGAATTAGACCATAGCGAGCCAATTGGCTTAAAATTTGTAAGTATGTGGCTCAAACTTAAAGAAATTACACAAAAAGAAGTTGATTTGCTATCGCTACAAGGTCTTTCTCCTAAACTTCGTCCTTATATTGAAAAGCAAAAAGTTTTAATCTATGAAAGAAAGTAGTTTAGGAGATAAAGTAAGGATAGAACACATTTTACAGGCTATTTCTGAAATAAAAAACTATGTTAGGGGAATTGATTTTGAAGAATTTAGTATTAATTCTATGATATTGAACGCTTGTTTGCGTCAGTTGGAAGTAGTCGGTGAAGCCTCAAATAGAATAACCAAAGAATTGCGTGATAAATACAATCATATAGCTTGGAGAGAAATTATTGCTTTGAGAAATATTATTGCTCATCAGTATTTCAGCATTGAAAAAGAAACCATTTGGGAAATTATTCAATTTGATTTACCAAAATTTGAAAGAGATATACAAGAAATTTTGAGCGAACTTCAATCAGAGTAAAAACTTTTATGAAACTTATATCCTTTGTTTTGCTTGCTTTTTTGTTTTTTGCTTGTGGGAAATCGTCCCAAGAACTTACCCAAGAGGCACGTCTCCTTTTGCAAAAACAAAAATACGAAGAAGCCATTTTATTGCTAAATAAAGCTATTGATAAAAATGCCAAAAATGCGGAAGCCTTCAATGCTCGGGGAGTAGCTCTTTTTGAACTTGGTAAATATAATGATGCTCGTTTAGATTATGAACAGGCTATTCGTTTGGATAGCTCTAACTACAAGCCTTATTACAATCTTGCCGAATTATACAGGGTGCAAAAAAAGTTCACAGAGGCATTACAGCATTATCATAAAGCCATTCAGAGAAATGTCGAAGTGGCAGATTTGTACTTAAATAGAGGAGTTTCGTACTATAACCTGCAAGATACTGCCCAAGCCCTCGCTGATTTTCGTAAGGCGGTTGGTCTGCAAAAAGATAACAAACTGGCTTGGTTCAACTTGGGTAATCTCTTATTTTTCTCTCAAAACCCCGAACATATTCAAGAAGCCGCCCTCTGCTTTGAAACCGCTATCAATTTGGATACTACCTTTCAAAAGGCTTATGTGAATTTGGCTCAAAGCTATTTGCGTCTGAACCAAAAAGAAAAGGCTTGCCAAAAACTTCAAAAAGCCAAAGCAATGAATAATGCCGAAGCTATTCAGTTGTATCAAATTTTTTGTACCCAACCCTAAACAATTGGCTTCAATTTTCATTCTTTTTGTTAGAATTTGCTAATTTTGCAAACAATTTGCTTACCAAGATGAAAAATATTCGTAATTTCTGTATTATTGCTCATATTGACCACGGCAAAAGTACCCTTGCCGATAGACTGCTGGAATGGACAGGCACCATAGATAAACGCCAAATGCAAGACCAAGTGCTTGATGATATGGATTTGGAGCGGGAAAGGGGGATTACTATCAAAAGCCACGCAATTCAGATGAAATATGCCTATGAAGGTGAAACTTACACGCTCAACCTTATAGATACGCCCGGACACGTGGATTTTTCTTATGAAGTTTCGCGTTCTATTGCCGCTTGCGAAGGGGCTTTGCTTGTAGTGGATGCCTCGCAAGGGGTAGAGGCTCAAACAATTTCTAACTTGTATCTTGCCATTGGTAATGATTTGACTATCATTCCCGTATTGAATAAAATTGATTTGCCCGGAGCGATGCCCGAAGAAGTTTCCGACCAAATTATAGAATTGATTGGCTGTAAGCGTGAGGACATTATTAGGGCTTCTGCCAAAGAAGGTATTGGTATTGATGAAATTTTGAAAGCCGTTGTTACACGCGTTCCGCCCCCACAAGGCGACCCCAATGGAAAACTGCAAGCTCTTATTTTTGACTCAGTTTTTAATTCTTTTCGTGGTATAGAGGTTATTTTCCGTGTAAAAAATGGCACTATTCGCAAAGGCGATAAAGTAAAATTTGTTGCCACAGGCAAAGAATATATTGCTGATGAAGTGGGGGTTTTGAAACTGCAAAAAGAGCCTCGTGAGCAAGTAGAATGTGGTGATGTAGGTTATCTGATTTCAGGCATTAAGCAGGCTCGTGAGGTAAAAGTAGGGGATACCATTACACACGTTCAGAACCCTGCGGAGGCTATCAAAGGCTTTGAAGATGTAAAGCCAATGGTTTTTGCAGGTATCTATCCTGTGGAAACTTCTGAGTTTGAAGATTTACGCGAGGCAATGGAAAAATTGCAACTCAATGATGCTTCGTTGGTGTGGGAGCCTGAAACCTCTGCGGCTTTGGGTTTTGGTTTTCGTTGTGGCTTTTTGGGAATGTTGCATTTAGAAATTGTGCAAGAACGCTTGGAGCGTGAGTTTGATATGACGGTTATCACAACCGTGCCTTCGGTGCAATTCAAGGTTTATACCAATAAAGGTGAAGAAAAACTCATTCAAGCCCCTTCCGATATGCCTGACCCTGTGCATATTGATTACATTGAGGAGCCTTTTGTAAAAGTGCAAATTATTACAAAAGCCGAGTATGTGGGTCCTATCATTACGCTTTGTATGGAAAAGCGTGGTGTAATCAAAAATCAGGTGTATCTGACTACCGATAGGGTAGAGCTTTCTTTTGAAATGCCTCTTGCCGAAATTGTATTTGATTTCTTTGATAAGCTCAAAACAATTTCCAGAGGGTATGCTTCTTTGGATTATGAACTGGCGGGCTGGCGTGAATCGGATATGGTGAAATTGGATATTATGCTCAATGGTGATACCGTTGATGCCCTTTCGGCGATTGTGCATCGCAAAAAAGCCTATGAGTGGGGCAAACGTTTGTGTGAAAAACTGAAAGACCTGCTTCCTCGCCAACAATTTGAAATAGCTATTCAAGCCGCTATTGGGCAAAAAGTGATAGCTCGTGAAACCGTGAAAGCTCTTCGTAAAAATGTACTTGCCAAGTGTTATGGTGGCGATATTACTCGCAAACGCAAACTTTTGGAAAAACAAAAGAAAGGGAAAAAACGTATGCGTCAGATTGGTACCGTAGAAGTTCCCCAAGAAGCCTTTATGGCAGTGTTGAAATTGGAGTAATCTATTTGTACCTCTATGCAAACCTTTTACGAGGCTCACGAGTTTCCTGTATTACCTTTTGCCATAGTGAGTAGTGGCACTTTTGATGGCGTACATTTGGGGCATCAAAGTATTTTGCAAAAAGTAGTAGAAACGGCTCGCTTGCATAATGGGCAAAGCGTTGTGGTTACTTTTTTCCCACACCCAAGAATGTTTTTTGGGCAAGAAGTAAAATTGCTCAATACGCTTCAAGAGCGAATTGAACTTATCGCCCAGACAGGTATTGATTATCTGCTGGTACTGAAATTTGATGAAAAATTGGCAAATCTTTCTGCCGAAGAGTTCGTTGAAAAAATTTATATCCAAACTACACAGGCTCAAAAACTTATTCTCGGCTACGACCACCACTTTGGCAAAGACCGCAAAGGCAACATAGATTTTCTCAAAGCCAATGCAGAACGTTATCCCTTTGATTTGCTGGAAATTGAAGCTAAACTCATTGATGAAATCACTATCAGCTCTACTAAAATCCGAAAGGCTCTTTGCAGTAAAGATATTAGCACAGCTACCAAATACTTGGGCAGGTACTATACGCTTTCGGGAAAGGTAATAGAAGGCGATAAAATCGGTAGAACCATAGGCTATCCTACGGCAAATATACAAGTATCTGAAAATTACAAACTTATACCTGCAGAAGGCATTTATGCCGTTTGGGTAGAAATAGATAGCCAACGTTATGGTGGTATGCTTTATATTGGCAAGCGTCCTGCCATTCAGAAAGCCCCTGAATTACGTATAGAAGTGAATATTTTTGACTTCAACGAGGATATTTATGGCAAAAATATTACTTTGGAATTTGTTGATTTTCTGCGAGAAGATAAGCATTTTGAAAGTTTAGAGGCTTTGCAAGCACAACTTGCACAAGATAAGTTAGCGGCTCTCGTGGCTTTGCAAAACAAAGCCTTATAGTCGTATTCCTACTACAAGTACATCATCGGTTTGGGAAAAATTACCTTTCCACTCTCTAAATTTTTTGAGTAATTCTTTTTTCTGTTCCTGTAACGGAAGTTCTGCCACTAGCATAAAGGTTTCTTTGAGATTTTTGTTCATAAACTTTTTGGGCTTTTCTGCATTGCCTCCAAATTGGTCTTGAAAGCCATCGGTACAAAGATATAAAGTGGTCTTTTGGGGTAATGAGGTTTCGTATTGGGTAAAATGTTTGCTTTCCTGAAAAATATTAAAGCCCAAAGAAAACATACCCGCAGGAATAACTTGCAGGCTACCATTCTGACAGATATAGAGGGGGTTTTTTGCTCCTGAAAATTGTAAAACTTGCTTTTCGGTATCTATACAAATGAGTGAAATATCCATTCCATCGCTTTGGGGGATATTTCCTTTTTCTTTGCCCGATTTATTGAGAAACCGAATAATAAATTTATCCAATTCGTTGAGAATTTGAGCAGGCTCAAAGATTTTTCTTTCCATAACAATCTGATTGAGAGCAGAAATCCCCAAGAAGGTCATCATAGAGCCGGGAACGCCGTGCCCTGTACAATCTGCTACGGCTATCCATTTATATTGCTGGTATTGGGCAGTCCATAGAAAATCTCCTGAAATAATATCACGAGGCAAGTTGATAACAAAACATTCACTTACAAGCTCTGCAAGGTCTTTTTCTTCAGAAATTACAGCATTTTGTAATCTTTCGGCATACAAAATACTATCGCGAATGTGTGCATAGGCTTGCGAAAGTTCTAAATTTTGCAATTTCATTTGCTCATTGTATTCTCTGAGTGTTTCGGCTTGTGCCAAAATCTCTTCTCTTTGCAGGCTTACTTCCTGATTTACTTCTTGCAAAAGTCTGTAAGCTATAATTTTTTTCCTGTGGGCATAAAACAAAGCCAAAAGAAGGGCAGAAAAAAGCACAATAAGCACAATAGAGCTAATAGAAATAATGACTTGCAGATGCAATCTTTGTTTGTCTCTTTCGTTCTGGATACGCAATTTTTCATTTTCTGCGGCTTTCAGTTTTTCTGATTCTTTAAGAAGCAAATTTTCTTTTTTGGTAAAATTTTGCAGTTCTGTGAGGCGTTTATTTTCTAATACCTTCATTTCCTGCTCTTGACGAAGCAATTCATTTTCCATAGCTTTTCTTTCACTTTCAGCACGCAGAAGGCGGTTTTCTGTCTGCTGTACGGTCTGCGTTTGCCTGAGCAGGCGATTTTCATTTTCCTTACGCTCCGACTCGTAAAGTGTTTGGTAGCGTGCTATCTGCTCCGATTTTTCTTTTTTATAGACTTCGGCTTCCAATTTGGCAACCTTGCGAGCATTGAAAAAAGCACTTTCATAGTTTTTTTGAGCCGAATCTAATTTGACCAATGCTTCGTAAGCCTCTATTTCGTTGAGTTTAAACTCAAATTTTTGGGCAATCCCTAACCCTTCCTGAATATGTTTGCGGGCATTTTCGTAATCTCCAAGACCTATTTGTGTGAATCCTATGGCTAAATTGTACTGGCTTATATCTGCGTTTCTTTTCTGTTCTTTTGCCATTTCCAAGGCTTTTTCATACAAATTCAGGGCGTCTGTAAAATTCTTTTTAGCATAATAAATATTAGCGATATTGAAAAGAGAACTTCTGATATTAGGGCTACTAATTTTTTCTCGGATTGCCAAAGATTTTTGAAAATATTGCAGAGCATCGTCATATTTGTTTTGGTCGTAAAGTACAACACCGATATTGTTGTAAATATTGGCGATAGCGTTGGGCTTACCTCCATTTTTCTCTAATATTTCCAGAGCTTTCTGATAGTATTCAATGGCTTTGTTACCTTCTTTGAGTTGTTCGTAAATAATGCCAATATCGTTGTAGGTATTAGAAAGCCCTAATAGGTTATTGATTTCCTCTTTGATTTTGGCGGCTTGAAACAAATATTGCAAGGCTTCATCAAATCGCCCAAGATAATCACACATTATGCCAGCCATATTGAGCGAAATGGCTTGAGCTTTTTTATTACCTGTTTTGGCATATAAAATCGCAGATTGGTTGTAAAACTCTAAGGCTTTTGCATATTTGCCTTGCGATTCTTGGCTAAGGGCTAAAAGCTCAAAACTACGGGCTTCGCCAGACAAAAACTTAATTTTACGAGCCAAATCAAGACTTTTCTGAAAATAAAAAGTGGCAGAGTCGCTTAGTTTCTTTTCGTCAAGGTAAATTTCACCGATATTATGATATACTTTCACTAAGTTGCTATCGGGGCGTATCTGAGCGGTTTTTTGTATAAGCAAGGCAATATCATTCTGGGCTACAAGCAGATAAGCATTTTTCAAAAATAATATCAGAAGCCAATAACGCATTTGGATAAAGTCTGGAATTTTGAATGATACGCAATGAGTTTGAACTTTTACACTAAAAAACAGAATTTTGCTGTAAATATTTAACTACCCCTGATACCCCTGCAATCTTGCTATAAATTTAGAAAGTTTTTGCCAATAAAAAAATCCCCCGAAAGGGGGATACTGAAAAAATGTAATTGTTTAGCTTTAATTTGTAATAAGGAAGCAGGAAGGTTTCAGACTCTTGAACTCCCTATCCTGAAATTTCTAAAAATAGCCGCTAAAAAAGGGTAGTACTTTTACTTGGCTTACGTTGCCTGAAATGTTATTGAAATTAGTAGAGAAATTGTAGCTTTCACCTATGGCAAGCGACTTTACAAAATTATATCTGTCGTTACCTACGGTGAAATTATATTTATCTACTTGTACTACTTTTCCTGCTTTATCGTATCCTACAATTATGACTGCGGGGTTTTTACAGGCTTCTTTTCCTGTGGCTTTGTAAGTACCTTTGATAGCAAAGTTTTTGCCTTGTGGGCTGATGCTTAGATTAGAAAGTGTTGCGGCAAAAGGTACGTTTTCTTTGAAAAGCAAACCAGAGGCTTTAATTTTACAAGAGCCAAATTGTCCTTTGATTTTACTTACATCTCTGATTCTTTGGAAAGGTGAAGTTTCGCCGGGCAAAATAACTTCAAGCTCGGCAGAAGTTTCATCTTTTGCCATAGTACCCGCATCGCGAGCCGTGAATCTATCTACACCAAGAGGTTTGCCTGCTTTGTCGTAATACTCAATTTCAATTTTGACAAAGCCCAAGGCGTTGGAATAAGTATTTTTGACCTCGCCAAATACCTTTACATAGCCATCTTCCTCTTTGGCAGACCATTGTGTAATGCTAACTTCTCGCTCTGTTTGAGCAAAGGCACAGATTGTTGCAAACAAGAAAAAAGCAACGGAAAAGATTGTTTTTTGCATATTTTTTAAGGTTTGGTTCTATTTATACTACGTAAAACTTTTGCAAAAGTTTCATAAAAGCGTGTTAAATTTTGTTTAATTTTTCAATCATCTTGCCGAATGTGTTTTACTAGTAAATTTTTCTATCTTTGCTCAAAAAGCCTACAATGTTTGAAAGCACACCCGCCGAAAGAATCACACTTTTTGCAGATGTCATTCTGCCTTTGCCTATACCCAAACTTTTTACCTATCGTATCCCTCTTGAACTCAACGAAATCGTACAGGTAGGGGCGAGAGTAATTGTTCAGTTTGGGAATAAAAAAGTGCTGACAGCCGTTATTGCCAAATTGCACCAAACGCCGCCCCAGCACTATCAAGCCAAATATATTCTGGAATTGTTGGATACCGAGCCTATCGTTACGTTCAAACAAATAGAGCTTTTTCAGTGGTTGGCAGACTACTACCTTTGCAGTATTGGCGAGGTACTAAATGTTGCTTTGCCTTCGGGAATGAAAATCACGAGCCAATCAATGATTGAGCTTAACCCTAATACTACTTGGGAAAATTTAGAACTTTCTGAAAAAGAAGAAAAATTACTCCAATTGCTTAAAGAAAAGAAAACACTTTCTTACAACGAAGCCGCTGTATTTTTAGAACTCAAAAATATTTATCATATCATCAAATCGCTTTCGCAGAAGGAACTCATCATTGTATACGAGGAAGTAAAAGAACGCTACCAACCTAAAAAGGTGAAAAAAGTACGTCTTACGAGAGATTATTTAGATAAAGCTGACCTTGAAAAACTTTTCAAACATTTGGAGCAAAAAGAAAGTAAGCAGTTAGATGTTTTACTTCTGTACTTGCGAAATGTGCCTGTGTTCAGAGATTGGACACTCAACGAAAATGGCTTGGAAAAGTCTATTTTTCGCTCTAATCCTCATATTTCCAATTCCTCTTTGGAAACACTCATCAAAAATGGAGTATTTGAAGAATTTGAAGTAATTGTTTCCCGATTTGCCGATATTCAGCCTGCCGATAGCTATGAGCTAAAACTCACCGCCGAGCAAAGTGAGGTTGTAGATAAAATTATGGACTTATTTGCCGAAAAAGATACTGTACTATTGCACGGCATTACAGGTAGCGGAAAAACAGAAATATACATTGATTTAATTCAAAAGGTGTTGGAGTCAGGCTCGCAGGTCTTGTACCTTCTGCCTGAAATAGCTCTTACTACCCAAATTGTAGCCCGTTTGCGAAAAATTTTTGGTGATAAAATGGGGGTATATCATTCCAAATTTTCCGATAACGAAAGGGTAGAAGTTTGGAAAGGAGTAGTTCAGCAGAAGTTTTCTTTTGTGGTAGGGGTGAGGTCTGCGGTGTTTTTGCCTTTTGATAATTTGGGCTTAATTATTGTTGATGAAGAACACGAACCTTCGTACAAACAGCAAGAACCCGCACCTCGCTATCACGCCCGCGATGTAGCGGTAATGATTGCCCATCTGCAACACGCCAAAGTGCTTTTGGGTTCGGCTACTCCTGCTATTGAAACCTATTACAACGCTCAAATAGGTAAATATGGCTTTGTTGCTTTACGCAAACGCTTTGGCAATGCTCAAATGCCCGAAATTGAGCTTGTGGATATGAAAGAGCAACGTAAGCAAAAAAAAATCAGACAAAACTACTCCGAGCCACTTCTGCAACATATCCAAGAAACTATTCAAAAACAAGAGCAAGTCATTTTGTTCCAAAATCGTAGGGGATATTCACCTTATCTGAATTGTATAGATTGCGGCTGGATACCCAAATGCTCCAACTGTAATGTAAGTTTGGTGTATCATCAGCACGCAGGCGAATTGCGTTGCCATTACTGCGGCTTCAAGATGGCTACTCCGCAAACTTGTTTTGCTTGTGGCTCTACCAAAGTAAAAAGTGTGGGCTATGGTACTGAAAAATTAGAAGATGATTTGAAGTTACTTTTGCCCCAAATACGTGTGCGTAGAATGGATTTGGACACTACTCGCCAAAAAAATGCTTATCAGAACCTTATACAAGAGTTTGAAGCAGGACAAATTGATGTGCTTGTAGGTACGCAAATGGTAAGCAAAGGATTAGACTTTGATAAGGTCAGCCTTGTGGGCATTTTTGATACCGATAGGCTTTTGTATTTTGCAGATTTCCGCTCCCAAGAGCGTGCTTTTCAGTTGCTTACACAGGTGAGCGGTAGGGCAGGAAGAAGAGAAACACAGGGCAAAGTAATTGTGCAAACCAACAACCCCGAAAACCCGACTTTGCAAAAAATAAAAATCAACGACTACGAAAAGTTTTATGAGGAAGAAATTTTAGAGCGGGAAAAATACCATTATCCGCCTTTTTCAAGGCTTATTCGGATTGCAGTAAAACATAGAGAAAAAGATTTTGCCCGAGATGCCGCCCTATATCTTGCCGAGCTATTGCGTGAGCAACTTGGCAAACCTCGTGTCTTAGGACCCGAAGCCCCGCTGATTGATAGGGTTCGCAATCAGTATATCAAGCACATTCTTATCAAATTGGAACGTGAGAAAATCAATTTGAAGGCTGTCAAGAGTTTTATCGCCCAACAATGCCAAAAAGTAATGCTGGATAAGCGTTTCAAAAGCGTACAAGTGGTAATAGATGTGGATCCTATTTGATTAGGTCTTTTCTATTTGCTCACTTTTTGTATGTTTGTTTCACCATTGGCAAGTATCACTTTTACAACATAAATGCCTTTGGGCAAATCACCAACCCAAATGCTATTGGTTTGGGTAGCTTCCAAAATTGCTTGCCCTAATTGGTTGTAAAGTAAAATCTTCTCAACAGGGACACCTGAACGCACATTGAGCGTATTTTCAACAGGGTTGGGGTATAACAAAAACTCCTGGTTGGGTTGTAAATGGTTTATGGGGTCAAAGGTGGTGAATTTCCAAGTATTTTGTCCCGAAAAACCTGTAAAAAAGTTCATCATTCTATCTCGGATAGCTCCATTTTCCATTTCTACAAAATAACTTTGAGCAGGTTCAAAGTTTTGAGGTGTTTTGAAACGCAGTTTCCTACCGCTAATATTTACTCCTGCACCGCCCATTTCAAATTCGTGAAAAATGGCGTTGTTTTCGGCATTTTTTATCCAAATTTTTCCCGAACCTGCAAAAATATTCTCATCAAATGTTATTTCCAGTGGGCTATCCACAGCTACCTGATTGGCTAAATGAGCAGGGCGAAGCTCTATAATTTGGGGGGGAGTATCTTCAACAATCAGGGTGTTGTCGTAGGAAAGGGTGCTTTTAGCAACTAAAAATATGCGAGGGTCAAAACTGATGCTTGCAACTTGCGTAGCAAAAGGAATTTTATGTTTCTGAAAATTCGCATTTTGGGCAAATCGCACAATAGTAGTATTGCCATTGATGTCGGTGATAGCAAGTTCAAAAGGCATCTTGAAAAAAGGTGTAACCGAAGGTTTGGAAGTGCTTTGCTCCGAAATGAGATGAAAGTAGCCATCTTTCCAGTTCCAAGTAATTTTGTAAGTAGGATACCCTTCGCCTCTGAACCATTGAGGTAGAAAATCTTGTGTGAGATTTACTCCTGTTACGCTTTGCACTACTCCTGCAAAAAGATTGTAATTGACGTTTTGATGTTTGTAGGTATTGGTAAAAGTAGATACTGCTTGCCAAAAGAGAGCGTCATTATTTACGAGATAGCGAATCATATGTATCAGACAAGCTCCTTTTTGGTAGATAAGTCGGCTATCAAACATTGCCGTAGTATTGAGCGAATCGGTCAGATACACACTGCCTCCGGGTTGGCTCATTACGTTGTTTCGCCAATTGTTGTAGGTATTCTGAGCAGAAGAAAGACTTACAAAATGCTCACGATACAAATATTCGGAATAAGTAGCAAAACCTTCGGTAAGTCCTATTTCACTGAAAGAAAACAGCGTGAGGGCATCTCCAAACCACTGGTGAGCAAGTTCGTGGGCGATAACAGTATTCGGAAAGCCCATCATAGAAGACATTGTTTGGTTTTCCAGATAGAAATTGTGTGGAACTTGGCAATGTCCATATTTTTCATCGGCAAAAGGGTATTCGCCAAATAGTTCGGAAAACTTTTCAAGGGTAGCTTTCGTTTGGTTCAAGTTGGTTTGGTTAGCGGTGATAGAGGCACTATCGTAAAGATAATTGATAATAGGAATGGTTTTGGCGTTAAAATTTGCATTTACAACGTAATCGGCATATTCGCCCACAGCAAAAGAAATTAGGTAGTAGGCAATAGGATATTTGCTTTCCCACTCATAACGCAATTTTCCACCGCCTACATTTACCACTTGTTTGAGTAGCCCTTGTGAGCCTACTCGGTTGGTGGCAGAGGTGGTAATATAAACTTTTACGGAATCGGCTTTATCGGCAAGAATTTGCTTGACGGGCATCCAGTCGGCAGTGCCATAGGGTTGGCTCATTGTGTAAGTATATTTTTTGCCATTAGAGGCGGTTCTTTGGCAAAAACCTGCATCAGGGTTGCTATTATCTACGGGACCATTGCCGCTGTAATAGATGATTGCCTCAAAAAACTCCCCTTCATTGATGGCACTTATCAAATTTACTCGTATTTCGTTATTGGTACGTGAAATAGCGGTACCTGTATGCGTAATATTTTTGACAACTACCGAGCTAATCGTATAGTTGGGGTGCAACTCAAAGGCAAAAGTAGTAATATCGGCATTGGCTTGTGCAAAAAAACGTACATTGCCCGAAATAAAAGTAGTATTGGTTTCTACGTTGAGGTTTAAGTGGTATTGCTTCACATCGTAAAGCAACATTTTGTTGTAGAGGTCTTGCGAAAAGTTTAGCCTTTCATTTTGCAAGCGAGCTAAATGATTATGCTTCAAGCAAGGTTCTTCCAGATTTTGGGCTTGGGCAGTGAAAATGAAAACAAGTCCAAAAAGAAAAGTAAAAAGTTGTTTCATAAGCGTTTTACAAAGATTTTTGCCCAAGTTACAAAATTTTTTTTACTTTTTATGTAACCTTTTGAAAATTCTTGCGTAATACAAATAGAAGGGTATCCTTTCTGTTGCGAAATGTAGCGTTTCAGTAGAGCTTTATGGGAAAGAAACTTTATTTCCACTTTCCCCTATAAAAAAACGAAAAGCCCGCAAGAAACTTCCGGGCATTTCAGTAGAGCTTAAATCTCAAACTTTATTTCCGTTACAAAGTTAGGTAAATTTTACGTATTTGCAAAAAAATCTTTTCTTTTTTTTCAGTTTATCAGTCCAAAAATTGTATTTTTTGGCTTGAAAATGAACTTTATTTCGTGAAAAATTATTTTCAAGCATTAAAATTATGCAATTTTTGGGCTATTCTTTTTTGTAAAATGCTCATTTTTTAGAACTTAAAAAAAATAGCGATTTTATTCAAAATTGCAAAAAACACGTGTAACTTTTATTGTTTTTTTTCTTGAAAATGTTGCCAGCCTTGTGCTTGTATTTTTACCAAACTTCCAGAACGCAAAACTAACTGAACGTCTTTTTCGGGTTCGGTAAAATAGCCAATAGTGCTAATTTCGGGGTGTAGTTTGATTTTCTCATAATCTTCTTGCCTGATGCTGAAAAGCAATTCGTAATCTTCTCCGCCATTCAGGGCGGCAGTAATGGGCGAAATATTAAAATCGTTGATGGCTGTATCGTAGGTTTCTTGGGCAATGGGCAGTTTGTCTTCGTAAATCATAGCTCCCAACCCCGATTGCTTGCACAGATGTAGCACCTCCGAAGCTAAACCATCAGAAATATCAATCATTGCCGTAGGTACTAAACCTAAATCGGTAAATTCATATACAATATCGGTACGAGCTTCGGGGCGAAGTTGCCTGCGTACTACATAATCTCTGCCTTCTAATTGGGGTTGCATCTCGGGATTGGCTAAAAATACCTGCTTTTCACGCTCCAAAACCTGCAAACCCATATAGGCTCCTCCCAAATCGCCTGTAACGCAAATAATATCGCCTTTGCGAGCTGTATTGCGATAAGTGATTTTTTCTTTTTCTACCTCTCCCAAAGCCACTACTGAAATGAAAAGTCCGCTTCGTGAGGCAGTGGTATCGCCCCCCACCAAATCTACTTTGTAGTTTTGGCAAGCAGTATGTATGCCCTCGTAAATTTCTTGCAGAGCCTCTACCGAAAAACGATTGCTCACTGCCAAAGAAACCAGCACTTGGGTAGGGCGGGCGTTCATAGCGGCAATATCTGAAATATTAACAGCTATGGCTTTGTAGCCCAAATGCTTCAGCGGCATATAGGTCAAATCAAAGTGTATGCCTTCTACGAGCAAATCGGTAGAGCAAACTAAATATTTTTCTCCTATATCCCATACAGAGGCGTCATCACCTATGCCTCTGATAGTTTGTGGGTGGAAGTGTTTTGTTTTTTCGGTAAGAACTTTTATCAAACCAAATTCTCCAAGCGTGCTGATTTCAGTGCGTTTCATTAGGAAAAAAGATGTAAGTTTTTCAAAAAGAGGACTTCGCCGAAAAGCGAAGCCCCCATATTTTCGCAAGCAAAATTAGTAGAAAAAATGAAAATTTTATCTTACTGCTTCTACTTCTGTTTCTTCTTTGTGCAAAGAGCCATTGCTTGCAAGAGAGGTTTCTATTTCTTTTTTGCCGAAAAGTTTTTGCAAACGCATTTTCCAATTTTGGGCAATCCAGTACATCAGCGGAACAAGCACCAAAGTAAGAATGGTGGCAAAAGTTAGTCCGTAAATCATTGTCCAAGCAAGCGGACCCCAAAAGGCTACGCTATCGCCTCCTAAATAAATATTCGGATTGCCTTCGGCAAAAAGCGTAGCAAAGTCAATATTAAAGCCAATGGCAAGTGGAATAAGTCCTAAAATGGTAGAAGCGGCGGTCATTAGTACGGGGGTCATACGTTCTTTACCTGCTTCAATGATAGCCTCTCGGAGCGAGTAACCCCTTTTGCGAAGCAAATCGGTAAATTCAATCAGCAAGATACCATTTTTTACAGCTATACCTGCCAAGGAAACAATGCCCACGCCAGTCATTACAATAGAAACTTTCATTCCTGTAATGGCAATGCCCAAAAATACGCCTATAATGCTAAACATTATTTGAGCCAAGATGATTAGCACTCGTGAAGAGGAGTTGAATTGCAAAAGCAGAATGGTAACAATAATTGCCACTGAAATCACGAGAGCCAGTCCAAGGAAGCCTTGTGTTTCTTTCTGTTGCTCTTGCTCCCCACCCATACGGATACTAATGCTTTCAGGTAAGTTGTATTTATCTTTGAAAACAGCAATTTGCTTTTCTACTTCCTGCACTACTGCGGCGGGATTGTAACCTGCCAAAATATTGGAAGAGAGTGTGATGATTTTTTTATTGTTTTTACGCTTGATACCTCCAAAAGTGTTGTCGTATTTCAAATCGGCAACTGCTGAAATAGGAACTTGCCTCAAAACGCCACCTTTTGCCATATCTCGGAAAGTAACTTTATGATTGATAAGGGCGGCGAGGTTATCGCGTTGTTCTTTGTTGTAGCGAAGCATAATCGGGTATTCGTCTTCGCCTTCTTTGAACTTGGATACTTCTTTTCCTAAAATAGCGGTGCTAATTTCGCTACCAATTTGTCCTGTATAAATGCCCTCACGCAAGGCTCTTTCTCTATCAATGACTACACGTAATTGGGGCTTATTTTTTTGAATATCGGATTGCAGTTTTTCAACGCCTGCAATTTGCTGATTTTCCAAAAAATTCTGCAAAGAATCGCCAACCATAATGAGTTCGTCTAAATCTTCGCCTGTAATTTCTACGGCTATGGGCTTTCCTGTAGGCGGTCCGTTGCGTTCTTTTTCTACGGCAATCTTAACGGTATGGGGCAGTTCTATGCTTTCTATTTCTTTGCGAATTTTATCCATATACTCCCAAGTAGATTGCCCATTGCGTTTCGCAAATTCTACAAAAGCAATTTGTATTTTTCCTTTGTGAGGTTGTGGGCTACGGTCGTTTTGGTCTTCGCTTGCCCCAATGGTAACATTCGTAATTACAGAAGTTACCATTGGGTTAGGTTGGTTGTTGGGGAAGAGTACCTTATTTACTCGCTTTTCCAAAACTTTCATTACCGAATCGGTGTAGGTTTGGTCTGTACCAATAGGAAGCGTAGTATAAACATAAATAAAATTCGGTTCGGCTTGTGGGAAAAACTCTACTGCTGGCTTACGCAAACCTACAGCAATGAAACTGAAAATAAACAAGAAAACAGCTCCTACCATAATCCAAGCAGGACGCTTGCCTTGCAATGTCCAAGATACCAGATTTTTGTAAGCATTCTGGACTTTGGGCCAAAGTTTGTTTTGGAAAGCAAAAATAATTTTACTCAACACATATTTACTCAAAAGAAACAAGACAAACATTGTGAAAGTAAAGTTGCCCAAGCCCTTTGAGCCTGCAAGGTGGAAAATAGTTCCCAAAAGCAAGAAAATCACTCCTACCCAAATAGTACCTTTGTTACGCTCATAGAAAGTTCCTTTTTTGCCTTCGGAATGATGATGATGTGGCTTCATAAAATCCACTGCAAATACAGGGTTAATAATGTATGCCACAATCAGCGAAGCTACGAGTGTAACAATGAGAGTTACAGGCAAAAAGTACATAAATTTACCTACAATGCCAGGCCAGAAAGCAAGCGGTACAAAAGGGGCTAAGGTAGTGGCTGTTCCTGCGAGTACGGGTACAAATACTTCGCCTGCGGCGGCTTTGGCGGCGGTTTTGATAGGCACTTTGCCGTTATCAAAAATGCGGTGAGTGTTTTCTATCACTACGATAGCGTCATCAACTACCACTCCCAAAGCCAATAGAAAGGCGAAAAGTACAATAAAGTTCAATGTAAAGCCAATGGTAGGGAAAATGAGAAATGCCAAAGCTACGGAAAGCGGTACAGAAAGAGCCACAAAAATAGCATTGGTTACCCCCATAAAAAACATCAAAATCACGGTAACCAAAATAAATCCAATGATAATGGTATTGATGAGGTCGTGCAATGTAACGCGTGTATTTTTAGATTGGTCGCCTGTGAAATCTACTGCCAAAGCGGCAGGCAATTTGTTTTCAGATTGCATTTGAGCCACTAGTTCTTTGATTTTATCTGCGGCAGAAATCAGGTTTTCGCCTCCTTTCTTAATTACGCTTAATGTTACCACAGGCTTGCCATTCATTCGGGCAAAACTTTCTTGCTCCTTGAAGCCATCTTTTACTTCGGCAATATCTTTGAGATAAATGTTTCCGCCCAAGCCGCTTCCTACAACTAAATTTTTGATAGTTTCTACGTCTTTGAACTCCCCTGAAATATTTACCGAACGCCTTACGCCGTCAATTTGGATAGTACCTCCGGGAATGGTAACATTTTCAGAACTTAAAGCCCGCTCAATATCGCCAAAAGAAATGGTTGCCGCTTCCATTTTATACTTATCCACATTGATTTGGATTTCTCTATCCAATGCACCAATAATATCCACACGGCGAATTTCGGGGAAACCTTCAATTTTTTCCTCCAAAACTTCTGCATATTTTTTGAGCCTATCCAAGCCAAAATCTCCTGAAATATTCACATACATTATCGGAAACTCCGAGAAATCAATTTCTTGAATAACAGGCTCTTTGCGAAGCGAGCTATTAGGCAGTTTGGGTTTTGCCTTATCTACGGCGTCTTTTACACGTTGTTTGGCTTCTGCTACGCTTACATTGGTGCCAAACTCAACGATAATAGACGAGAAACTTTCTACGGAATTGGAAGTTACTTTTTTGATGTCTTTGACAGACTTCAGCTCATCTTCAATAGGTTTGGTAACCAAGTTTTCCATATCTTTGGGCGAAGCACCTATGTACGTATTCTGTACGTAAATCGTAGGCACAACAATATCGGGAAATTGCTCTTTGGGAATTTTCTCGTAAGAGTACAAACCTGCAATTACCAAAAAAATGGTAATGGCATAAATGACGGTTTTGTTATCTATCGCCCAACTGGAAGCAAAAAATTCTTTGATTTTGTGGTTCATATTTGAAAAACTTTTCAAAAATCCTGAAAACTTCAATTACATTTTATAGCTGATTAAATCGCCGTCGTTCAAATCCTGATAGCCTGTGGTAATGATTTTATCACCTGCCTGCAAGCCGCTTAAAATTTCCGCAGAGCGATTGTAGATTTGTCCTACTTCTACTTTGCGTCTGCGGGCTATTTTTTGTCCGTTTTCTTCAACGGCTACCATAATATACGAGCCTTCCAAAGCATTCTGCACTACATTGATAGGCACTACAATCGCCGAGTTTTTAGCATAATTTTCTACTTTCAAAGTGGCAATCATATTGGGTTTGAAATCTTTATCGAAAGGAATGGCAACCTCCACACGAAAACTGCGAGAAATGTTGTTAATAGTTTGGGCAATGAAAACTACTCTACCTTTTACATTTTTTTTCAAATCGGGGATATGTACTTCTACCTCTGCTCCTTGCCTGATTTGCCCGCTGTACGCTTCGGGTACTTCGGCAACGGCTCGCAATTCGGCAGAATTAACGATTTTGATGCCCGGCATCCCCGGACTTGCCATTTCACCTACTTTCATCATCACATCTTCTACTACTCCTGCCATTGAAGCCACTACACGTGTTTTGCTGTATTGCTCTTGCAGAGTGGCAAGTTGTTGCTCTAAACTTTCCAAGTTGGTTTTTGCTTGTAGATAAGCTACTTCTGTACCTACTTTTTGTTCCCAAAGAGCTTTTTGTTTTTCATATACGGTACGTGCAAGCTCAATTTGGGCTTTGAGGGGTTGCATATTTTTGAGTATCAGACTGCCATCAATATCCGCTACCACTTGCCCTGCCGCAACAAAATCGCCTCTGCGTACATATACACCTTTTACAACGCCGGGCGTTTGGGCACTCACATTTACAATTCTATCCGTTTCCAGACGTCCCTGAATTTCAATGTAGTTGGCAAAATTAGAAGTTTGCAGTGCTGTTACTACTACATTCTTGGCTTTCATTATTTTGGTATTTGTGCCAAGCTCTTTTTCTAATTGAGCAATTTTTGCCTCAATTTCTTGTTTTTGCGTTTTCAAAGCCTCTAATTCAGCTTTTTTATCTCTTTTGCCTGTATTGCAAGCTACCAGCAGAGTAGCGATTACAAAGTATTGAGCGATTTTCATATTTTTATGGTTTTGGCTAAATTTCAAAATTTTTATTGTGTAATGGTTGAAGTTTGAACGCTTGAACCCTGAAACTCTCAAATTCTTTGAGCCTCTTGGGCAAACTTATTTTCCAAGTTTGCCAATAGCCTTATCCAAATCTACTTTTGCGATAAGGGCATCGTACAAAGCGGCGAAATAGTTGGTTTCAGCTTCTTTGTAAGCAGTTTCGGCATTGATAATTTCCACACTGCTTCCCACTCCTTGCTTGTATTTGATTTGCGAAACTCTCAAAACTTCTTTGGCAAGTTCCATATTGCGTTTTTGGGCTTCCAAAGTAGTGAGGGCATTTTTGAGGGTAATTTGAGCCTGTCGGGTTTGGAAATCAATGGCTTTTTGAAGGTTTTGCTTGTCTTGCTCCAATTTCAAGATTTCAAGACGAGCCTGCTGAACTTGGTACTTGCGTTGCATACCATTGAAAAGCGGCACACTCAACTGCAAGCCCACGGTGCCATAGCCAAGCCAACGATTGGAAAAATCGCCGATATTGGAAAAATACCTTGCTCCTGTGGCATAGCCCATTTGTCCGATAGCCACCAGACTCGGATACGCTCCGATTTGTTTGTTTTTGAGATTGAGTTTGTTCAAAGTTATAGCGGTTTCAAGGATTTGATATTCGGCTCTGTTCTGATATTCAGCTTTTACCTCGCTATCAGGGATTTGCTCCAACTGATAGTCGCGTATAGAGCCAGCTACTTCAAGTTCCTCTTGTACAGGCATACCCATCTGCAATTTGAGCAGTTCTTTGCTCAATTCAATGAGGCGTTCAACTTTCATTTTTTCGGCTTTTAGGTTGTTGGCAGTAACTTCCAAGCGAGTAACTTCAATGTTTTCGGCAAACCCTTGCTTATTGAGAGCCTTGACATCTTTAATGAGGCTATCCATACGGGCAATGTTGGCATCAATGAGCCTGGCACGCTCTTTGGCGACAAGCAGAGAATAATAGGCTTTGCTAACGTTTTCGGCAGTGGTAACTTTATTGGCTTTTGAGGTTTGTTTGCTGAGTTCTTTGTTCTTTTTAGCCGCCTGCAAGCCTACAAAATACGAGCCATTGAAAATGAGTTGGCTGATAGTAATACCCGCATCACCTTGATAGCGAGGGGCAAAAATACCTCTGACGGCTACAAACTCTGCATCGGGGTCGGGGGGCGAGCCGCTTCCTTGTGCCAGAAAGAAAGCGGGCAAGAAAGCAGGTCTTAGTTCAAAGTTGTAGAGAAGCTGAGCCGAGCCATTGATTTGGGGCAAACCTATGCCCAAATATTCTTGATTTTGAGCTTGTGCAATTTGCTCATCAAGCACCGATTTTTGCATTAGGGCAGTATTTTGGTAGGCATATTCTATGCACTGCTCCAAAGTCATTGTTCTTTTTTCTTGGGCAAAAGCACTTTGCCACCAGAGTAATCCTAAAAATCCAAAAGGCAAAAATAATCTTTTCATAAGCGTTTATTTTGGTATCGTATAGGTTTGTAAGTGTTTAGAATAATAGCTAAACAATCAATCCGTCTTTCAATTCAATAATTCTATCAGAGTTGCGGGCAAATTCGTCATCGTGGGTTACGGCAATAATGGTTTGATGAAATTGCGAAGTTAGTTCTCTGAAAATATCAAAGACAATTTGCGTATTTTTGGAGTCTAAGTTGCCCGTAGGCTCATCACCCATAATGACAGCAGGGTCGTTGATAAGAGCCCGAGCAATAGCGACACGTTGCTGCTGCCCTCCTGAAAGTCGTGAGGCTTTTTTAGAGGCTTGCTCGGCAATGCCCAAGAGTTTGAGCTTTTCGTAGGCTCTATCTTCAATTTCGCTTCGCTGATAACGCCCCAATTTGAGTGCAGGAAGCATTACATTATGCAAAACGCTAAACTCGGGCAGTAAATAATGAAACTGAAACACAAAACCAATATGTTCGTTACGAAAACGAGCTAGTTCGTTTGAGTTTTTACCTGTCAAAGGTTCACCATTGATTTCCAAATTGCCTTCATAGTCGGTATCCATTGTGGAAAGTACATACAAAAGGGTAGATTTACCACTTCCCGATTTACCTATTAAAGACACAAATTCGCCTTTTTTTACTTCAACACTCAAACCTTTGAGAGCCTGAAACTCTACGGGTTCGTAGAAATATTTGATGATATTTTCGGCTTTTAGAGCAAGTTCCATAAGTGTAGTATTTTTTAACCTCTCAAAATCTCAACGGGGTCTATTTTTCCTGCTTTGCGGGCAGGGAAATAACCTGCAAAAGTTGTAGTAAGCACACCGAACACAATGCCTATGGCATAATGAAAGGCTTTGAAATTGACAGGGAAAGTATCTGTTGCCAGAAATCCGCCGCTATCAAAAGGAATGGTAGAAACCCACCAAGAAAGCAAAAACCCAATCAGTAAGCCCGATAAAGCCCCCAAAACGCCTATCGTAAGAGCCTGTATCATAAAAATTCCTAAAACATCTTTTTCGGCAAAGCCTTGTGCCTTCAAAATGGCTATATCACGCATTTTTTCGTAAATGGTCATATTCAAGATGTTGTAAATGCCAAAGCCAGCCACTACAAGCAGTGTAATAGAAGTTACATAGGTGATGATATTGCGAAGTGTGAAACTGACTAAAATGGTAGCATTGGCTGTTTCCCAGTCTTCAATTTTGTAGTTATAGCGTTTTTGATATTCTTGGGCAATTTTTTTGGCTTGGTAATAATCTTTTAGCTTCAAATTGATGTCGGTAATGTAGCGAGTATCTTCTTTGAGCATTTTCTGTACGGTAGAAATATTGGCATAGCTTCTGGTGTCGTCTATCGCCCCGATACCATATTTGAAAATGCCCCTTACTTGCAATACTTTGAGTGTGCCGTCTGGGGTGGAAACGGTAACTTTATCGCCAACGTGCATATTGAGTTTGCGAGCCAAACCCACACCCATCAGAATTCCGTCATTAGAGGTAAGTAAATCTTCTATTCGTCCTGCTTGCATTTTGTTTACAAGGTCAAAGAGCTTATTTTCCTCAAAAATATTAACCCCTACCACACTTCCGCCTATCTGTATAGCCCCGTAATTGTAAAATACCTGTGTACTCACTTGTGGCGATACGCCCAAGACCTGTTCATCTTTTCTGATGTCCTCAACTATCGTAAAGCCATTTTTGAGGTTTTTCTTCTCTTGTTTGGGCTTGATATGATGCACTACATTCACAAATTGTTTGCCTTGCTTCCACTCGTGTAGTACGGAGGTTTTTTGCACGCCAATATCGTTGTAGATACGTATATGAGGCGTAGCCGAAAGCATCGTTTCTTCCAAAAGCGTATTTACGCCTGTCATAAAGCTAATCATCAGGATAAACATACCAATCCCGAAAGTAACGCCCAAAGTAGCAATAATGCTCTGTTTGAGGCGAGAAAGCATTTGCGTTTTGGCTATTTCAAAAAGTAGTAGCATTGTTTTAGGGCTTTAAGACTTTCGTATTATTTTCCAAACCTTGGGTAATTTCTACCCATTCAAAATTTTCTATGCCTTTTTTTATGGCGATTTTTTTCTTTTCGCCGTCCTTTTCAACCCAAAGGCTATCTTTTTCAAGCAAATAGGCTTTCGGAATAACCAAAGCCTTTGCTTTGTTTTGGATAATGATATTGGCTTCTGCCGTAAGCCCTGAAAATCCTTCCAAAACTTGTTCTTTATCCAATTCGGCATCTACTCTGAAAGACTGATTTTGTCTGTTGAGGCGAGGGTAAATTTTACTTACTTTCGCCTTAAATATTTTGTCTTTGTGCATATCTACTTTTACAAGCACTTCTTGCCCAATTTTGATTTTATCAATATCGGTTTCGTCTATGCTCATTTGCAAATAAAACTGCTGATGTGAGCCTAAAAGAGCAATTATTTCCCCTTTACGGACTGCTTCGCCTTCTTCTTTGTAAATTTCATACACTTTGCCTGCAAAAAGGCTTTTGGCTACATAATCGCGATTGATTTCGGCATTGAGCTGTACTTGGCTTTGGGTATTTTGCAAATTGAGCAACAAATCGTTCTTGGCTTTTTCGTAACGAGCCTTTTGCAGGAGAAAATTATTTTTTGAATTTTCGTAAATGAGCGTGTATTTGTCGTATTCTACTTTGGAGGTAGCATTTTCTTGCCAGAGGTTTTTGAAACGAACATAATTCACCGAATCGTTTTGCATTTGCGTTTGAGCGACCCGAATAGCTGTTTCCAACTCTTTGAGTACAGGCGAGTGGGTGTAGTCATAATTTTTTTGAGCAATTTGGTAGGCTTCTTGGGCATTATTGAGCCTGATTTGCTGTTGCTGGTTGTTGATATGAAACAAAACTTGCCCACTTTGTACGCTATCGCCTTCGCTTACCATTATTTTGCTCAAAGTTCCGTCAGCCATTGCAAAAACTCTGTATTCTTCTTTGGGTAGAATAATCCCAGAGGCATACACTGCTTCGGTCATTTCTTTGTGTTCGGCAATAAAAAAGTCTTCTTTTTTATTTTTCGTTTTGAGCGAAACCACTATCACCAAACCTACGGGTAATAGTAGCCAAAGCCATTTCCAGTGATTTTTTTTCTGCTTTTTCATATTTTTCTGCATTTAAGTTTGAATGAAATTGGTTTTCAAAAATTTTTCTTTCTAATTATCTTTGATTTTTTGCATCAACTAAGGTTTTTCCTTTGATTATTTCAATTTCAGCTTTCATTTTTTCCATTTCAGTAAGTTTTGCTTCTAAACCCTCATATTTAGCTTTAAGCATAGTTATTTCTTGCTTTTGGTTTTCAATGAGTTTTTGTTGTTCTTGGATAGCTTTAATGATTGGCATCATAAAATCTACATAACGTAGGCTATACACTTCTTTTTCATTTTTGGGAATATCTATACCTGTAAAATGGGTGTATCCACTGGCTTTCATTGCTTCCTCTACTTCTTGGGCAAGCAGACCAACGAAGCGAGTATTTTGGATTTGCTTATGGTCTATGTTTTTTAGAAGGCTATCAGGCGTGCCCCAGATTTGGTGTAAAACTTCGGGGTTTTCGTTGTAGCTCACGGGGCGAAGTTTCAAAATGAAGTCCAAACCTTTTACATCATCAGCAATGTTAGTTTTGAAACGCTGGTCGGAGTATGCCGTAATGCCTGTTACTTGTGCTCGGATTTGTGTAATAGCCGTATTGCCTAATAATATTTGATTGTTTGCTGTATTTTGAGCATTGGCAATACCATAGCCAAGCATTGAAACGTTGGTACGATTTACGGTAGGATAAGAATTACCTCCAACAAAAGTACATTGATTAAAATCTACGTTAGCAGCTCCATATCCTGCCAAGTATCCGATAGATACGTTACTTGAACCCGTTATATTGAAAAAAAGGGCTTGATAACCACTAGCAGTATTGTAATTACCCGTCGTATTATAATAAATAGCTCCCCTCCCACTGGCGATATTTCGAACACCCGTTGTGTTGGAGTAAAGGGCACTAACGCCATTGGCGATATTGCTAGAACCCGTTGTGTTGAAAAAAAGGGCATTAACGCCATTAGCGGTATTATTATTACCCGTTGTGTTGGAATAAAGGGCATTAACGCCATTAGCGATATTGAAATCACCTGTTGTGTTGGAATAAAGAGCTTGAACGCCATTAGCGGTATTACTATTACCTGTTGTGTTGGAATAAAGAGCTTGAACACCATTAGCGGTATTCTGATAACCCGTTGTGTTGGAATAAAGGGCAGCATAGCCATTGGCGGTGTTTTCAGAGCCCGTCGTGTTGGTCTCAAGGGTAGAACGACCAATAGCGACATTCCTTTGACCTGTTGTGTTTTCATAAAGAGCAGCATAGCCATTAGCGGTATTGTCAGACCCCGTCGTGTTGGTCTCAAGGGCAGAACGACCAATAGCGACATTCCTTTGACCCGTTGTGTTAGAATAAAGGGCATTTGTTCCATTAGCAGTATTGTCAGACCCCGTCGTATTAGAGTAAAGGGCTTGAATGCCATTAGCGGTATTCTGATTACCTGTTGTGTTGGAAAAAAGGGCATTAACTCCGTAAGCGGTATTGTTATTCCCCGTTGTATTGGAATAAAGGGCTTGAACGCCAACGGCGACATTCCTTTGACCCGTTGTATTGGAAAAAAGGGCATTAACGCCATTAGCGGTATTATAATTCCCTGTTGTATTAGAAAAAAGGGCATTAACGCCATTAGCGGTATTCTGCTCACCCGTTGTGTTGGAATACAGAGTTTGAAAGCCATTGGCAGAATTGAAAATACCCGTTATGTTAGAGCGTAATGCAAAATTTCCTATGGCGGTGTTTTGAATACCATTGGTCGTTGCAGTAGGTTGGTTACTATAAAGTGCTTCATAGCCTACAGCAACATTGTTGCTATTCCATGCTGTGCCACCATTGTTGAAAGATTGTGTGAATAAAGCGTTTCTTCCGATGGCTATATTTCGACTTGCAGTAGTATTGGAATAAAGGTTACCATAGCCAATAGCGGTATTGTTATTCCCCGTTGTGTTGGAGTACAGGGCTTGAAAACCTATCCCCGTGTTATTTGTGGCTATATTTAAATTTCCTGCCTGATAGCCCAAGAAGGTGGGTCCGTTATTATCTATACGCCCCGCTTTTTGGTTATTAACCTGAAAATTCAAGGGTACATTATCCGTAGTACCCAAAAAATGAGTGCCATCAATTGTACCTGCGTTACCAGTAAGTAACCAACCTTCGTTGCCATTTGTCAATTTTCTCCAAGTAGTGTTTGGTAAATCATAATACCAGAAACCGGTGCTGCCATCAGTTTGGTAGATGAGTAAGCCATTGGCGGGGGCAGCAATGGCTCCTCGCTGGGCGAGCGTCATTCGGGGTATCAGCAATCCTTTTTCAGTAGATTTTACATCAAGCATTGCCGAGTTATCGGGTGCAGAGGCATCATTATTGATACCTACTCCCTGAGCTAAGGTTTGTTTCCAACAACAAACCAAGACGATGGACAAATAAAGTGTTCTCATAAGAGAAGATTTTAGTGTAAAAACTTGATGTAAAGAAAAAGGAAATCAGTAGCAGGAACAAAAATAGATGAGCGAAAGCCCAAAAAAAGAAGTTGAAGTGTAGAATAATGCCAATAAAATGTGTGTGGCTATAATGAAATTTAGGGAAGTTAGTAGAGAGTGATACTCATTTCAAAAAATTACAAAACCTTAGTAAATATCAGAGAAAGGCTGAAAAGAGTATTGTATAGTGATAAAAACTTACACTTTTTTATCGGAGGTATATTTGGGATTTCTATGCTATAAAACAAAAAATATACAGAAGGCAGGAAAAATGCAAGGTGGTGATTTTTAGCAATGTATTCCCAAGCTATCTATCAGAGCTTTACGCTCTGATAGAGGTTTATTTTTTTGGTTAATTTTACTGCTTCACTATTTTCACAAACTCTACGGCTCTTGCTTGCGAAATTTTTAGAATATACGCCCCTGCCGCAAGTGGCTTAATATGCTCCGATAAATTCCATTCTATACGCTCCCCTTCCAAAGTTTTCAATACCAGCGTTCTACCCAAATTATCCAATAACTCTATCTGAACACTTTTTTCACTCGGATTGTATAACTTCACCCACAACTCCTCCCGAAATGGATTCGGATAAACGCCCACATAAAACGCCTTATCAAACTGCACCGATTGGGCGGGGGTGGCTCGCCTTACTCCACCTGCCTCTACTCCTACCAAACGATAATATAAAATATTTCTGCCCAAACCTTTTGCATTCATATCGCTGTACTGATACACATTGTTGGCAAGGTTTTTCGCCTTTTCGGTATGGATTGTTTCAAAATTTTGATTATCAAAACTTCGCTGCAACTCATAATAAACCAAATTTTGCTCATTTTGGCTTCGCCAAGTAGCTTCTACATCTTTACCTTCTCTTAATTTCACCTCAAAGCTAAGTAAGCTCACCGGCAATGGATTCGCTAAATCCGATACCGTAAAAGCATTCCGTAGGGTAGATAGTGTTAGATTACTCTCGGTATGGCTCCGTGCAGATAAATCCAATAAACCTCCATTTACCAAAATCCAAGGATTGGCGATTGTAAAGGGACTTTCCGTCCGCCAGAACTGCATCTGCATCAGATTTTTCCCATTGTCCCAATCCGAGAGCCACGAAATGCTGATGTCCCTACTACCTGCTCCTGTGTTGCTGATATCTACTTGCCAATGGGCATCGATACTTTCCGATGTCCCAATATTCACAAAACCTTGTGAAGGCACAAAGCCTCTACTACTGGCTGAGCCATCGCCCGAACGACGAGTAAGTTCCAATGTCCCTACATCGCCCCCAGATGCCATCGTAAAATGAAGAAATGTAGCAAAGGCGGTCGCATTCACCGCTCGCCCTTCCATAATCGCTGTCCCTCTGATATGATTGGCATTCGTTTCCGTAGGATTGAGTGCCGTTGTCGCAAAACGTATCGGACTTGCTTCGGCGGTGAATAGACGACCATTCGTGAGTAATAATTCACTATGAATACGCAATGAACCCGTATTCAAGACACTCACACCGTTGCCTGCTCCATTATTCACCTCAAAAGTGCCCACATTCACCACTTGGATACCCTGTATTTGTTGCTCTGTGCTTCCAATCATTCGCAGCGTACCCGAATTGCCATTAAAAACGCCATTATTTACTAAATCCCTACCCACTGCATTGCCTACCAAATTTATCGTTCCATTGTGGTTAAGCGTACTACCTGCATTATTTTGAAGATGCAAGCCATTTACTATCAAATTTGTACCTGTACTTATTTGCGTAGTTGTACCAGAAGTGAAAACCACTTGGGCAAATAACATTTGACACAAAAACAGAGAAAAAAGTAGAAAAAATGAAAATTTCATATCTGAAATATTTTGAGTGACGAAGAGATTGTCTGAAATTTGCTAAAATCTATAAAAATGTGTTCGCTTCGGCTCCGCTCGGCTACCTCAACTAAAAAAAAGGTTCATTTAGGCTTCTGGTTGGTGAGCGGAGCCGAACCACGCTCAATGAACCTCCTTATCCATTCTTATCTTTTCGCTCTTGCTTCTTGGGGTTTATCCAATAGTAGTTGTGCCTTGATAGCTTCTATTTCTGCCTTCATCTTTTCTATTTCTGCTTTTTGCGTTTTTAAAGAGTTATTTTCCGCTTCTAAGGCTTCTATTCTTTGTTTTTGGTTTTCGATGAGTTTTTGTTGTTCTTGGATAGCTTTTATCATGGGCATCATAAAATCTACATACCGCAGGCTATACACTTCTTTTTCGTTTTTGGGAATATCTATACCTGTAAAATGGGTGTAGCCACTGGCTTTCATAGCTTCTTCTACTTCTTGGGCAAGCAGACCTACAAAGCGAGTATGTTGGATTTGCTTATGGTCAATTTTTTTCAAAAGACTATCAGGCGTGCCCCAGATTTGGTGCAAAACTTCGGGGTTTTCGCTGTAGCTTACGGGGCGAAGTTTCAAAATAAAATCTAAGCCCTTTACATCATCAGTAATGTTGGTTTTGAAACGTTGGTCGGAGTATGCCGTAATGCCTGTTACTTGGGCTCGGATTTGTGTAATAGCTGTATTGCCTAATAATACCTGATTATCGCCTGTATTTTGAGCATTGGCAATACCATAGCCAAGCATTGAAACATTGGTACGATTTACGGTAGGATAAGAATTACCTCCAACAAAAGTACATTGGTTAAAATCTACATTAGTAGCTCCATATCCTGCATAGTAACCGAGGGCTACATTATTTGTTCCCCCTTGATTAAAAAAAAGAGCATTAACGCCACTAGCAGTATTTTGGTTACCAGTTGTGTTGGAGTTCAGGGCAGAACGCCCAATGGCAGTATTCTGATTCCCCGTTGTATTAGAAAAAAGGGTATTAACGCCACTAGCGGTATTCTGAGTGCCTGTTGTGTTGGAATGAAGAGCTTGAAAACCATTGGCGGAATTTTGATTCCCTGTTGTATTGAAATAAAGAGCATTAACACCACTAGCGGTATTCTGAGTGCCTGTTGTGTTGGTAAAAAGGGCTGCACGACCATTAGCCGTATTATCAGAACCCGTCGTATTGGAATTAAGAGCAGAGCGACCATTGGCGGTATTATTATTACCCGTTGTATTGGAATAAAGGGCATTAACGCCACTAGCGGTATTCTGAGTGCCTGTTGTGTTGGAATACAAGGCTTGATAACCACTGGCAGTATTATTATTCCCCGTGGTGTTGGAAAAAAGAGCATCACGACCGGTGGCGGTATTAACAGAACCAGTTGTATTATAGTAAAGAGCATTTACTCCATTTGCGGTGTTATCAAAACCTGTTGTGTTGGAATAAAGGGCTTGAAAACCATTGGCTGTATTATTATACCCTGTGGTGTTAGCATAAAGAGCCTGCAAACCAGTAGCGGTGTTATAATTCCCCGTAGTATTAAAACGAAGTGCAAAATTTCCTATTGCTGTATTAGCAATACCATTGTTCGTAGCTGTTGGTTGATTCGAATACAAGGCTTCAAAACCTATGGCTACATTATCACTAGTCCAAGCTACGCCACCATTATTAAAAGATTGACTAAACAAAGCATTATTACCTATTGCAACATTTCTTGAAGCCGTAGTGTTATACAAAAGAGCATTTGTACCATTAGCGGTGTTATTACTCCCCGTTGTGTTGGAATAAAGAGCCTGCAAACCATTAGCGGTGTTATAGCTCCCTGTTGTGTTAGAAAAAAGTGCCTGAAATCCACTAGTGGTGTTAAAATCTCCAGTAGTGTTAGAATAAAGAGCATTCCTACCATTAGCAGTGTTATAGCTTCCTGTTGTGTTGGAAAAAAGTGCAAAATTCCCTATCGCTGTATTGTTAATGCCATTGGTTGTAGCTGTTGGCTGATTGAAATACAAGGCTTGATAACCAATGGCTACGTTATGAGAGTTCCAAGCTGTACCACCATTGTTAAAAGACTGGGTAAACAAAGCATTATATCCAATTGCTATATTTCTTGAAGCAGTAGTGTTAGAATAAAGAGCATTAACTCCATTAGCGGTGTTGCTACTACCCGTTGTGTTAGAATAAAGAGTCTGCAAACCATTAGCGGTGTTGTTACTACCCGTTGTGTTAGAATAAAGAGCATTTACACCAGTTGCGGTGTTATAATTTCCCGTAGTGTTAAAACGAAGTGTAAAATTCCCTATTGCTGTATTAGCAATACCATTGGTTGTAACTGTTGGTTGATTCGAATACAACGCTTCAAAACCTATTGCAACATTATCACTGTTCCAAGCTGTACCACCATTGTTGTAAGATTGTGAGAATAAAGCGTTTCTTCCGATGGCTATATTTCGACTTGCAGTAGTATTTAAGTAAAGGCTACCAGAGCCAATGGCGGTATTATAGTTACCTGTTGTGTTGGAATAAAGAGTATGGAATCCATTGGTGGTATTTTCAATGCCTGTTGTATTGGAATAAAGAGACCTGTGTCCATTGGCGGTATTCCAATTACCTGTTGTGTTGGAATAAAGGGCTTCAAAGCCTATCCCCGTGTTATTTGTGGCTGTATTTGAATTTCCTGCCTGATACCCCAAGAAGGTGGGTCCGTTACTATCTATACGCCCTGCTTTTTGGTTATTAACCTGAAAATTCAAGGGTACATTATCCGTAGTACCCAAAAAATGTGTGCCATCGATTGTACCTGCATTGCCTGTAAGTAACCAGCCTTCGTTGCCATTTGTCAATTTTCTCCAAGTGCTACTTGGCAAATCATAATACCAAAAACCGGTGCTACCATCAATTTGGTAAATGAGCAATCCATTGGCGGGGGTAGCAATGGCTCCTCGCTGGGCGAGTGTCATTCGGGGTATCAGCAATCCTTTTTCAGTAGATTTTACATCAAGCATTGCCGAATTGTCGGGGGCAGAGGCATCATTATTGATACCTACTCCTTGAGCCAATGTTTGTTTCCAACAACAAACCAAGACGATGGATAAATAAAGTGTTCTCATAAGAGAAGATTTTAGTGTAAAAACTTGATGTAAAGAAAAAGGAAATCAGTAGCAGGGGCAAAAATAGATGAGCGAAAGCCCCAAAAAAGGAGTTGAAATGTAGAATAATGCCAATAAAATGTGTGTGGCTATAATGAAATGTAGAGAGAGAAATTCATTTCAAGAGATTACAAAACCTTAGCCAATATCAGCGAAAGGGTGAAAAGGTTTTTTTATAGTGAATAAAACTTACACTTTCTTAAAAAAATCTTTCCCAAACCCCCATAAGAACCATTTTTTAGAGGGGACATCAGTTTCTTCGTTGGGCGGCTCGGAGGCATATTTGGTGGCTTCTACGCTGTAAAAGGCTTTGGGGTGATAGCTACGAACAATTTCTACAAGTTCTTTAAGGTCTTTGCGTTCAATTACTGAAAAAATGAGATTTACATTGCCTTTATGTCCTTCGGCTTGCAGGCTCGTAAAGCCAAAACGAGTGCCTCGTAAATGATTGAGCAGGGCAGTGGCATCTTGGCGGGTAATAAAACGAACAATTACCTTTCCTACTGCCAAACGATTTTCCAATGTCATTCCGATAAAAGTGCCTGTCGCATAGCCGCCTGCATAGGCAATGTAAGCAAAAGGTGTTTTTACATATTTGAAAATGCTTGCTATCACCGTAAGCCAAATCAGCGACTCGCAAAAGCCTAAAAAGGTAGCAAGATACTTTCTGCCATTCATCATCAGCAGTATCCGAATGGTACCAATAGAAACATCAGTGATGCGAGCCAAAAAGACAATCAGCGGTAAAATAAGCCATTGAAAAAGGCTTTCCGAAACGCCAAGATTCTCAAAAAACGCTTGCATAGTAGGTATAAATTTCAAAACATTAAAGGCTTGCGTTTGAGTTTTTAGGCTTGGAGAGTGTATTTCTAACGACCTTTGTTTTTATCCAATTCTCCAAAAACTCTCTGCAAAAGGGCAGTAGTGCGAGCAATAGGATTTTGGCGAATTTTGCTCTCTTCTTGGGCAATACGCCAAAAGAGTCCGTCAAGAGCTTTTTGGGTGGTGTAAGCCCCCAAATCGGCGTTGATAGGCTCACGAACTCCCAAAAGGGCACCTGCATTGCTATTGGCGAGCTTGTTGTACGGATTGACAAGTGCCGCCCAAGCCTGCGTAGCACCTACTTTGCTCAAAGCATTGTTGATTTTAGGGCTATATGCTTGCACAAGTTTTTGAAAAGTTTTTTCACGCAAATAGTTGGTTGCGGCGGTTTCATTGCCAAAAAGTATATTTTTGGCATCTATGATAGTCATAGACGTAATGGCATCTACAAAAATAGGTTTGGCTTCGTTAGCGGCGTCTTCGGCGGCACGATTCATTTTCAAGACGGCTTCATCTATGAGTTTTTGCCCTTGTGGAATATGTTTAACGATTAAATCTTGCACTTTTTGGGCTTCGGGGGGCAAAAGTATCTTAATGGCTTGATTGCCAAAATAGCCGTCAGTTTTGATTAGCTCATTTACACCATTGCTGATGCCTTGCGTAAGGGCTTCTTTCAAGCCATTAGCTATTTCTCCCTCTGTAAGTGGCTGATTAGTAGGCAAGTTGCTCACTACACCTTGCAAAGTGCTACAAGCATTTAGGATAAGACTTGCCACAAAAATAAACAAGAACTTTTTCATTTGTGCAAAATTTAAGGTTTTCAAAACAATTACTCAGTTTCTAATATTTCTAAAACTTCTGCCAAGTGGTCAAAATCTTTGAGTCCGGGGGCTATTTCTGCTGAACCTTTGAGCGAAAAGCCTTTGAAAGAAGTTTCTGATAAAATTTTTTCTACTTCAACAGCGGAAAAATCACCTTCCAATAAAATAGGATATTTTTCTGCAAATTCTTGGCAAAAATTTATATCTGTTTTTGAAAAAACAAAATAATGTATCCATTTACGCCACAATTCTGCATTTTGGCTGAAAAGTTCTTTGTTTTTTACTTTCCAAAGCAGTTTTACAGGTAAATTTTCGCTGAATTCTGCGTTCTCAATAAGCATAGCGAGTAAGTGTTCGTCTTCAATTTCAAGGGCATTGCAAGGATATTTTTCTAAAATACTTTGTAGCTCTTGTAAGGAGCATTGGGCTATTTCCAAAACAAAGTCCGCACCTGAAATCCAAGAAGTAATTTCCTGATAAGTTTCGGCAGAAATGTAACTCTCTTGATGCTCTTGTACGCTGAAACCTAACATTTCTACGCCCATTCCTGCCGCATAACGAGCATCAGAAAGGTTGGTAATGCTACTTACTTTGATAGTACAACGCAAAGCCATTTTCTTGTTTTCTTGCAAATTTAGCCAAAACTTCAAAAGAAATAGCTTTTTTGAAGGTTTTTTTACAAATTTGCGTTTCAAAAAATTTTAAGCCTTGATAGCTCAATTTTTACAACTCATTCGTAAGGAATTTCTTTTAGAGTGGCGACAGAAATATGCTCTCAATAGCTTGCTTTTATACGTGAGCAGTGCTATTCTGATAGTGTATTTGAGTTTTAACTTGGAAACGCAAAAAGTAGAGCCAATTACTTGGAACACACTTTTCTGGCTTATTCTGCTTTTTTCCTCTTTCAATGCAATAGCCAAAGGTTTTATGCAAGAAAAGGCAGGTAGGCTCTTCTATTATTATATGACACTCAACCCTTACTTGCTGATTTTGGCAAAAATTACCTACAATGCACTTTTGATGCTTCTGATAAGTTTGGTGGGTTTGGGTGGTTACATTTTGTTTATGGGCAATCCTGTCCAAGATTTTCCCTTTTTCTTGTTGAACCTTATCTTGGGGGCTTTGGGTTTTGCTTCTACACTGACAATGATTTCTGCTATAGCGTCCAAAGCTAATAATAACGCTGTACTTATGGCAATTTTGGGCTTTCCCGTGATTTTGCCAATGTTGCTTTTGCTTATCAAAGTATCCAAGAACGCAATGGACGGACTTGCCCGAAGCAGTAGTACCGAAGAAATTTTTGTGCTTCTGTGTATCAATGTGATTGTGGTAAGCGTTTCTTATTTGCTTTTTGGTTTTTTGTGGAGGAGTTAGAATTTTGTATTTTTGTTAAAATTTGGGAAAAATGGAAAGAGTTGGAACTTTTCAAATAAATTCTATTGTGCAGGGCGATTGTGTGGAATTGCTGAAAAAATTGCCTGATAACTCAGTGGATTTAATATTTGCCGACCCTCCCTATAATTTGCAACTGAATGGAGAACTTTTTCGCCCTAATCAGACCAAAGTAGATGCGGTAAATGATGAATGGGATAAATTTGATTCTTTTCAGAGTTATGATGAATTTTGTCTGCAATGGCTTTCTGAATGTAGAAGGGTGCTGAAAAATACAGGAAGTATTTGGGTAATAGGAACTTATCATAATATTTTCAGAATAGGTGCTATTATGCAAAATCTTGGATTTTGGCTTTTGAATGATATTGTTTGGATAAAAAGCAATCCAATGCCCAATTTCAAAGGCACACGTTTCAATAATGCTCACGAAACACTTATTTGGGCAACTAAATCAGAAAACTCAAATTATACATTCCACTATCATTCTATGAAAGTTTTGAACGATGATTTGCAAATGCGTAGTGATTGGCATATTCCGATTTGTCAAGGAGAGGAAAGAATAAAGGTGAATGGCAAAAAAGCCCATTCTACGCAAAAGCCAGAGGAATTGCTTTATCGGGTAATTATATCTACTTCTAATGTTAATGATATAGTTTTAGACCCTTTTTCGGGTAGTGGTACTACAGCGGCGGTTGCCAAACGTTTAGGTAGAAAATTTTTAGGTTTTGAAAGAGAAGAGTTTTACATACAAGTGGCTAATGAACGATTGCATAAAATTGTTCCTTTGGAAAACCCGCTTTTGGAATATAAAATAGAAAAACGTAAGCCGAAAGTTCCTTTTGGGAATTTAATTGAAAAAGGCTTAGTAAAAATAGGTGAAACTTTGTATTCTAAAAATCAGGTCTACCAAGCTACGGTGCTTGCTGATGGCTCTTTGGAGCATCAGGGCTTAGTAGGTTCTATTCATAAAATTAGTGCGACAATTTTAGGTAAAGAAAGCAATAATGGTTGGGCGTTTTGGTATGTCAAACGGAATAACACCCTTGTAAGCATAGATGATTTTAGGTATTTGTACGAAAAAAAATACTATAATACAGATTTACATCAGCCCACCCTTTTTCAAACACAAGATTTATTTGATTATGAAGCTAATGGATTATAGTAAATTTCAACAAATATTGAACGAAAATATTTTTGAGAGGTCAAAAGTAGTTTTACTTGAAAAAGTAGCTCAATATCCTCATAGATATGTTGGCTTGTTTCGCCCTACCAAACCCAAAGCTAAAATAATGCAAAACCTTTTACAATCTCACGAAATACGTTTTGGTGATGCACTGGAAAAGATTGTAGAAGAGTATTTGTTAATTTTGGGGTGTGAAATTTTACCCAAACACTTTCAAATGAACAATGGAGAAGATTTAAAGATAGACCTGTGTTTCAGGTATAGAGACAAAATTTATTTTATTGAGCAAAAGGTTAGAGATGACCACGACTCCACTAAAAAAAGAGGACAAATAGAAAATTTTGAAAAAAAGTTAAATGCTATGCTCAAAATGTATAGTGAACAAAATTTAATCGGTATTTTTTATTTCGTGGATTTTGCTTTAACTAAAAATCACAATTATTATCAGGAGCAGTTGAAAAAAATGCAGAATGACTACAAAGTAGAACTTCAAATACTTTATGGAAAAGAATTGTTTGAATACTTGCAAGTTCCATACGTTTGGATGGAGATTGTCAATTATTTGGAGATATGGCGAAAGAATATTCCTGAAATTCCAGAAATTAACTTTGATTTAGAGGCGGAGCAAACTTTTGAGGAAATTAAAAATATGGAACCAGGTGTATTTAGAAAACTTTTCTCTAATAAACAGGTTTTTGAGGAGATTTTACTAACGCTATTTCCCGAAAAAAGAACTTTAAGATTGTTGCTACAGCATTTCCAAAAAGAAGAAAAGCATATTTATCAAACTTTGGCAGAAATGCTAATGCTCAAAATTGGCTAATTGTACCCTTCTTCATACCCGCAAAATAATAATTTTATGAAACTAGCTATTGTAGGTGCTACGGGCTTGGTCGGTAGCGAAATTTTGAAAGTTTTATCGGAACGGCGTTTTCCGTTTAGTGAGTTGTACTTGGTGGCTTCGGAGAAATCCGTAGGTAAGGAAATTGAATTTGAGGGCAGAAAATATGCTGTAATGAGTATTGAAGAGGCTATCAGCCGAAAACCAAATTTGGCTATTTTTTCGGCAGGTGGTTCTACTTCTTTGCAATATGCCCCTAAATTTGCTGAGGTAGGTACTACCGTGATAGATAACTCTTCGGCTTGGCGAATGGATAAAGATAAAAAGCTGATTGTCCCCGAAGTGAATGCCCATTTGCTTAGCAAAGAAGATAAAATTATTGCCAATCCTAATTGCTCTACTATCCAGATGGTAGTGGCTTTGTTTCCTTTGCATTTGCAGTACGAAATAAAGCGTATTGTAGTTGCTACGTACCAGTCGGTTACAGGAACAGGGAAGGCGGCAGTTGACCAACTTTTTGGCGAAAGAGCAGGTATTGAAACTAAAAAAGTATATCCGCACCCCATAGACCTCAATGTACTGCCTCATATTGATGTGTTTTTGGAAAATGGTTATACCAAAGAGGAAATGAAAATGGTCAATGAAACTAAGAAAATTTTAGGTACAGACAAAATTGGCGTAACAGCGACCACGGTGCGTGTGCCTGTAATAGGCGGACACTCGGAGGCGGTAAATGTGAGTTTTCATAAAGATTTTACCCTTGACGAGGTGCGAGAAATTTTGAGTAAAGCTCCTGGTGTGGTGGTAGTAGATGATGTAAAAAATAATCGTTATCCTATGCCTATGCTTACCAAAGGCAGAGATGAAGTCTTTGTAGGTAGAATTCGCCGAGATGAATCGCAAGAAAATACGCTTAATTTGTGGATTGTGGCAGATAATTTACGAAAAGGTGCCGCAACTAATGCCGTACAAATCGCCGAATATTTATTGGAAAAAGCACTGCTTTGAAAAATATTTTTGTAAAAATTCTTTTTTTTGCCAAAAAATTCGTAATATAGTGCCTTGAAACTCTTATTATGGTACAACCTTAACCCCATAGATTATGAAGAAAATATTTTTACTCTTTACTTTGGTGCTTTTTTTGGGTGTAGCTAATGCTCAATCGCAAGCAAATGCGGAGCAACGTGCTACTGCTATCACAGAGCGTATGCACAAGTACGCTAATTTTAGCCCTGAACAAAAAAGCCAAGTGTATGCAATCAATTTAGATGTAGCTCAAAGAATGATACAAGTGCAAAACCAAGTACAATCTGGTGCTATTACAAAAGAGCAAGCCCGTGAGCAAAGAAAAAATCTTAACCAAGAGCGTGAAACTCGTATCGTAGCTATTCTTACACCTCAGCAAAGAGCTATGTACGAAAGAAAAAAACAAAGACGCGGTCGTGGTGGAGATGATTTTGAAGCAACTGCTCCTCGTATGATTAGAGGCAGATAAAAAAGACTGTTTTTCATAAATACTAATTGTTTTTTGAAACCTTTGCCGCTTTTTAAGTGGCAAAGGTTTATTTTCTTGCCAAAACTTTGTAATTATTTATGTTCAGAAAGTTTAAATGTTTAAGCGTTTGAATTAAAATTTTTATTCCGTCTCAATATCCATTATTCCAAATCCTTTTTCCTGCTTCTTGTTTTGTTTCCTGTTTCCATACTACAAATTAGACCTAAACAATTACAAAACTTTTTTGTAGCTTTGCCGAAAACATTTATTGTATGAAATTTGCTACCAAAGCCATTCACGCAGGCGTTGAGCCCGAACCACATACAGGAGCTGTAATGACGCCCATTTTTCAGACTTCTACCTATGCCCAAGAAGCACCGGGTAAGCATAAAGGTTATGAATATTCTCGTACACACAACCCTACGCGTACTGCCTTGCAAAACAATCTTGCCGCCCTTGAAAATGGCAAATTTGCTTTTGTATTTGGAAGTGGGCTTGCCGCTACCGATACGCTGCTGCGTACCTTTCGCCCCGGCGACGAAGTGCTTGTAACAGATGACCTCTATGGTGGTACTTATAGACTTTTCGTGAGAGTAATTCAGCATTTTGGCTTGAAATTCAAGTTTATACCAATGCAAGATGCTCAAAGCATTGAAAGCCATATCACCCCTCAAACCAAACTCATCTGGATTGAAACGCCTACCAATCCTTTGATGAATATTATTGATATTGAAGCTATTGCAAAAATTTCTAAAAAGCATAACATTACGCTTGCCGTAGATAATACTTTTGCTTCACCTTATTTGCAAAATCCTTTGGATTTGGGTGCAGATGTGGTGATGCACTCGGCTACCAAATATTTAGGCGGACACTCAGACGTGGTAATGGGGGTACTCATCACCAATCGAGAGGATTTAGCTCAGGAATTTGGATTTTTGCAGAATGCCGTAGGAGCTGTACCTGCACCTATGGATTGTTTCTTGATGCTTCGTGGCATAAAAACCTTACACTTGCGTATGCAACGCCATTGTGAAAATGGTGCAAAAATTGCTCATTGGCTTCGTTCTCACCCCAAAGTGGAAAAAGTTTTTTGGTGTGGCTTTCCTGACCACCCCAATCACGAAGTAGCCAAACGCCAAATGCGTGATTTTGGAGGCATGGTGTCTTTTATCTTGAAAGGAGATGATTTGGAAGAGGCAAAACGTGTAATGAGCAGTTTCAAGGTTTTCACATTAGCCGAGTCGCTGGGTGGAGTGGAGTCGCTTTGCACACACCCTGCCACAATGACTCACGCAAGTATTCCCAAAGAACAACGCGAAAAAGCAGGGCTCAAAGACACGCTTATTCGTTTGAGTGTGGGTGTAGAAGATGTAGAAGACTTGATAGACGATTTGAAACAAGCGATTGGATAAGAAAACAACTGCCCAAAATCTTTGGGCAGTTAGTTTTTTTCTTTTAGCGTATCATTAAAATTTCACGATACTTGGCAAGAGGCCACATTTCATCGCTTATGGTAAGTTCTAATTTATCTACGGCGTAGCGAATAGGCTCAAAAAATCCCTTTACCTCTTTGCTATAAATTTCAGCACGCTTGCGAGTATCAGCGGAGTTATTGGCTACTTTGCGGGTATCAATCATAGCCTTGACATTTTTTTGCAAATCATTTACGTAGCCTGCAATTTTTTTAATCACAACCATTGTGTTTTCTACCAAGGCATCTTCAATTCCCAAAGCTTTTAAGCTACGTACATATTCTACGAGTTTGTTTTGGTACGAAATAGCCGTAGGAATAATATGATTGATAACCAGTTCGCCCATCATACGCGACTCTATCTGAATTTTTTTGATGTAATTTTCTAATAAAATTTCATAGCGAGCCTCTAATTCTCGGTGTGAAAGCACCTGATGTTTTTCAAAAATTTCAATAGTTTTCTTACTTACAAAAGCCTCTAATGCCTCAACACAAGAAGTAATATTCGTAAGACCACGTTTTTTGGCTTCTTTTTTCCACTCTTCCGAATAGCCATCACCTTCAAAAATCACTTTTTTGCTTTCTTTGATGTAGTTTTTGAGTACATTGATGATAGCGGCTTCTTTCTTTTCGCCTTTGGCGATACGTTTATCTACTTCTTCTTTGAAAATTTGTAACTGATGAGCCACAATGGTATTGAGTACAATCATATTAGAGGCACAATTAGCCGAAGCTCCTACGGCTCTGAATTCAAATTTATTGCCCGTGAAAGCAAAAGGCGAAGTACGATTGCGGTCGGTATTATCCAAAAGTACAGGAGGAATTTTGTTGATACCTGTTTTCATATAGATATTTTCTCCTTTGCTCACTTTGATAGTAGCTTTTTTCTCCAATTCCTCTAAAATTTCGTTCATCTGCTTGCCAATAAATACAGAAATAATGGCAGGAGGAGCCTCGTTAGCACCCAAGCGGTGTTCGTTTCCTGCCGACATAATGCTGGCTCGCAACAAATCGGCATTGTCGTGTACAGCTTTTATGACATTGACAAAAAAAGTGAGAAAACGCAAATTCTCTTTGGCTTTGGTGCTGGGAGCGAGCAAATTGATACCTGTATTGGTTTGCAAAGACCAGTTGTTGTGTTTTCCACTGCCATTGATACCTGCAAATGGTTTTTCGTGAAATAGTACCTTCAAGTCGTGGCGGTCGGCGACTTTTTCCATTACGTCCATCAGCAGAAGGTTATGGTCAATGGCTAAATTGGCTTCCTCAAAAGTGCAAGCACACTCAAATTGGGCAGGAGCTACTTCGTTGTGCCGAGTGCGAATAGGAATACCCAATTTCAAACATTCAATCTCAAAATCAACCATAAAGGCACGTACTCGTGAAGGAATAGAGCCAAAATAATGGTCTTCCAGTTGTTGTCCTTTGGCGGGAGTATGTCCGAAAAGCGTTCTACCTGTCGAAACCAAATCGGGACGGGTATAATACATTGCCTTATCTACCAAAAAATACTCTTGTTCGGGTCCGAGAGTAGCAATAACACTGCTCACATCACTTTCAAAATATTGAGCTACGGCGGTAGCGGCTTTGTCTATGGCGTGCAAGGCTTTGAGCAAAGGCATTTTGTAGTCCAATGCCTCACCTGTGTAAGAAACAAATACCGTAGGAATACAGAGGGTTTTCGTGCCGTTATCTTCCATAATAAAGGCGGGTGAGGTAGCGTCCCAAGCTGTATAGCCGCGAGCTTCAAAGGTAGAACGAATACCACCACTTGGAAAAGAGGAAGCATCGGGTTCTTGTTGGGCAAGTGCCGAACCTTTGAACTTTTCAATGGCTTTTCCCTCTTTCTCTAAATCAAAAAAAGCATCGTGTTTTTCGGCAGTGCTACCTGTAAGCGGCTGAAACCAGTGGGTATAATGGGTAACTCCTTTACTCACAGCCCAGTTTTTCATACCCGTTGCTACATCATCGGCGAGTTCCAAACTGATAGGTTCACCTTTGGCAATCGCAGATTTGAGTTTTTTATAGGTATCGGCACTCAAATACTGCTTCATAGCCTCGTCGTTGAATACATTACAACCAAAATACTCTGAAATTTTTTCAGAGGGTGGTGTAACTTTCACAAATGGACGGTCTTGGGCTTGTTTTATAGCCTCAAATCTTAAAATTGACATATTATTTTTGAATTTAAGGTTTAATTTTGAGGCAAAAATCAGAAAAAAATATATTTTTTACAAAAATAAGGCTATTTTTTTTACCTAAATTTTTCAAAATTTACTTTTTGGAAATTGAAAAATGCTTGTTAATTTTGAAAAATGAAAAAGAAAAAATATGCGTATAGATATTATCAGTGTAGTTCCTTCGCTTTTAGAAAGTCCTTTTTCTCATAGCATACTTAAAAGGGCAATTGAAAAGGGTTTGGTGGAAATTGTTGTGCATAATTTGCACGATTATGGATTTGGAGGCTATAAGCAAGTAGATGATTATCCTTTTGGTGGAGGTGCGGGAATGGTGATGATGATAGAGCCTATTGATAAATGTATTTCTTTGCTAAAATCCCAAAGAAGCTATGATGAAGTTATTTATCTGACACCAGACGGAGAGCGTTTTACTCAAAAAACTGCCAATGAACTTTCTTTGAAAAACAATTTGATTTTGCTCTGCGGTCATTACAAGGGGGTTGATGAGCGTGTGCGAGAGCATTTTATTACACGTGAGATTAGTATTGGTGATTATGTGCTTTCAGGAGGGGAACTGGCGGCGGCAGTAGTAGCTGATGCTGTTATTCGTCTTATTCCAGGGGTACTTTCCGATGAAACTTCTGCTCTTACCGATTCTTTTCAGGATAATTTGCTCGCTCCGCCTGTTTATACACGCCCCGAAGAATATAAGGGATGGAAAGTGCCAGAAATTTTGCTTTCGGGTAATCACAAAGCCATAGAAGAGTGGCGTTGGGAGCAATCTTTGGAGCGTACCCGCCAGAAACGTCCCGATTTGCTCAAAAATTTTTGGCAAGATTGAAAAGAACTTTCTTTTCACTTTTCAAATTTTTCTTTACTTTTGGATAAAATCTAAGTTTGGCTATGCAAATTCTCAATCCGCTGTATGATGTTGTGTTCAAGTATTTAATGGAGGACAACAAAGTTGCCAAACTTTTGCTTTCGGCTCTCATTGGGCAAGAAATCTTGGAACTTATCTTTTTGCCACAAGAATTTCTTGCTGATTTTGACTTTGAGGAAGCCCGAAAGCGTCAGCAAGAAAACCCCAGCATACAACTCACCTCAGGACTTACCGTCTATCGCATAGATTTTTCTGCTAAAATTCGCACCGAAACAGGAGAGGAAAAAATCATTATTATTGAGGTGCAGAAAAGCAAGCTCACCAGCGATATGATACGATTTAGAACCTATTTGGGCAGTCAGTATGCTAAAAAAGAGTATTTTTATTGGGTAACTTCTCGCAATACAGGCAGACGATACAAGGCAGGCTTGCCCATTTATGCGATTTTCTTTTTGGGTTATGGATTGGAAGAATACGCAGGTGTGCCTGTCATTGAAATTGATAACTGCGTAAAAGACAAACGAAACGGCGAAATTATTGGCGAAAAAGGGCATTTTATTCCTGCTTTATTTCATAAAGGAATTGTTGTAAATATCCCATACCTAAAAGAACGCTATCAGAGCGATTTAGAAAAAATTTTGAGTATCTTTGACCAAAACAACCGAAGCGAGGATTTTCATATCTTGAATGTAAAAGAAGAGGATTTTCCTGAAAAATATCGTCCGATTATACGAAGATTGCAAGCGGCGGCACAAGAAAAAACCTTACGTAACAAAATGATTGCCGAAGATGATTATCTGACTGAAATGAACGAATACGAAGAGGAAATTAACGAGCTAGAGAAAAAAGTAGCAAGCATTGAAGAGGAAAAGCAGAAATTACAACTTGAAAAAGAGGCTCAAAAACTTCTTGCTGAGCAAGAACGTCAAAAGGCTGAACAGGAACGTATAAAAGCTGAAAAACTGGAACAAGAAAAAGTGCAAACTATTCGCCTAATGATAGAAATGGGTATCCCTTTGCAAACTATTCAAGAAAAGCTCAATATCAATGAGGAATTTTTACGAAAAAATAACCTAATCAAATAAAGTCTAATTGCAGGAAATTTCAAACTATGCAAATTCTCAATTCTTTAAACTATTTCAACGAAATAAATGAATACAAAAAAGAAATCAACGAGTTAGAGAAAAAAGTAGCAAGCATTGAGGAGCAAAAGCAGAAATTACAACTTGAAAAAGAGGCTCAAAAACTTCTTGCTGAACAAGAACGTCAAAAGGCTGAACAATTAGAACAAAAAATGCTTACAATGATACAAAATGCTTTACAGAAAGGTATAAATATTACAGAAAGTGAAACAATCTTTGGGGTTGATAGAAGTTTTTGAAAAGCACAAACTGATTTGATTTTATGGGAGCAAAAGAAAATGCACATTACCAGCCTGAACCACTTTTGGAGGTAAAAAATCTTAGTATCACTTTTACAACTTCCAAAGGGGTAATACAAGCTGTAAAGGACGTAAATTTTACTGTGTACAAAGGAGAAACTTTGGGAATAGTAGGAGAGTCGGGTTCGGGGAAGTCGGTATCATCTTTGGCGGTGCTTAGGCTCATTCAGGAAGGAATCGGGAAAATTACAAGTGGTGAAATTATTTTCAATTCGCCTAAATATGGTAAGATAAATCTTTTGGAACTTACCGAAGCCCAAATGCGAAAAGATATCCGGGGCAACGAAATAGCTATGATTTTTCAAGAGCCAATGACTTCGCTCAATCCTGTTTTTACTTGTGGAGAGCAGGTCGTAGAAACTATTTTGTTGCACCAAGAAGTTTCTCGCGAAGAAGCTAAAAAAAGGGCTATCAGTTTGTTTGAAAAAGTAAAACTTCCAGAACCCGAACGCATTTTCAAAGCCTATCCTCACGAGATTTCAGGTGGGCAAAAACAGCGTGTAATGATTGCGATGGCTCTTTCTTGTGAGCCTGCTTTACTGATTGCCGATGAACCAACCACAGCCCTTGATGTAACAGTGCAGGCAGAAGTTTTGAAACTTATTCAAGAATTGAGCAATGACTCGGAAATGTCGGTAATGTTCATTACTCACGATTTGGGGGTAATTGCAGAAATTGCCGATAGAGTGCTGGTGATGTATAGAGGAAATATTTTGGAAAAAAATGATACTTGGGAACTTTTCTATAATCCCAAACACCCCTATACCAAAGGCTTACTTGCCTGCCGACCTCGCTCTAATATGAAAATGAGAGTTTTACCTGTGGTTGCCGACTTTATGGAAGTTTTGCCCACAGGAGAGATTATTGAAAAAAACAGATTGGGCTCAGTAGGGGAGGCTCTTGTGATGAACGTAGAAATAGAGGAGGACATCATTGAGCGAAAAAAAGAAATTTCTTTGCAAAGTAAGCCTATTTTGGAGGTGAGGAACTTAAAAAAATATTTTCCTGTAAAAACCAAAGGCATATTCAAAAAAGAAGTCTTAGAGTATAAGAAAGCAGTTGATGATGTCAGCTTTAATGTGTATCAGGGAGAAACCTTGGGGCTTGTGGGCGAATCGGGCTGTGGCAAAACTACTTTGGGGCGAATGATTTTACATCTCATTCCGCCTACGGAAGGCGAAGTGATTTTTGAGGGGAAAAACATTTTTGCCCTCAAACCTGACGAAGTAAGGCAATTGCGAAAGGATATGCAAATTATTTTCCAAGACCCTTATTCTTCGCTCAACCCACGTATGCCCGTAGGTATGGCTATAATGGAGCCTATGCGGCTTTTTGGCATTGGTAAAGATGATAAAGAACGTAAAGAAAAAGTGATAGAGTTGCTTGAAACCGTGAGCCTGAAAGCATCGCACTTCAATCATTATCCTCACGAATTTTCGGGGGGGCAACGCCAGCGTATTGCTATTGCAAGAGCATTGGCAGTAGAGCCTAAATTTATAGTTTGTGATGAGTCGGTTTCGGCTCTTGATGTTTCGGTACAAGCACAAGTGCTTAATCTGCTGAACGAATTGAAAGAAAAATATCATCTTACCTACATTTTCATTTCACACGACCTCTCGGTAGTGCGTTTTATGGCAGATAGGATTTTGGTAATGAACAAAGGTAAAATTGAGGAAATTGGCTATTCGGAAGATATTTACAACAGCCCTCAACAGCCCTACACCAAAAGACTTATCAGCTCTATTCCCGAAAGCGATACAGAGGAAATTCGTAAAATACAAGCTCGCCGTAAAGAAGCACGCTTGGCTCGTTGGCAAAGCAAACAAGTCGGTACTTAAGTTGTTGAGAAACTTTGCAGAGTTTGAAACTTTGAACCTAAAAATAGAGTTACGTTCAAAATATTTTGATAGCCTCAATGATTGAAGTTAGAAAAATACAAAACCAAGAAGATTTAGAGAAAGCCTTTGCTATCCGCAGAGAGGTATTTGTAAAGGAGCAAAATGTGCCTGCCCAAGAAGAGTACGACAATCACGAAAACGAAAGCAAACATTTTTTGGCTCTTTGCAATGGAGAGCCTTGCGGTACTGCTCGGTGGCGTTTTACGGAAAAAGGCATCAAATTAGAGCGTTTTGCAGTGCTTGCTCCTTATCGCAGGCAGAAGGTTGGCAAAGCTATTGTAGAAAAAGTTTTGCAAGATGTAAAAAATGATAGTAATTCTGCGGAAAAAATGATATATTTGCACGCCCAAGTGCAGGTGGTAGGGTTTTATGAAAAATTTGGATTTGAAAAATTTGGAGAAAAGTTCCAAGAATGTGAAATTTGGCATTATGCAATGAAACTTAAAATATAAAACTTTTATGAAAAAGCTCTTTTTTATTCCTTTACTATCTTTTTTGGCATTTGCAGTATTTGGGCAAGACTACGGCATAAGAGTAGGTCCCAATGCGTCTATGGTCTTGGGAGGCGATAAAAATTTATTTCATACACTTGATAAAGATAACAATGAAATTGCCACACAACCCAAAATAGGCTTCAATGTAGGTTTTTATACTCGTATGCCTTTGAGCGAACATTTATTTTTTCGCCCCGAATTAGGCTTTTCTGCCAAAGGTTTTGCCAATCAGAAGGCAATTTATCAATACATTGATGCCAAAGTATATCGCTACGATTTCAATTATTTAGACTTTACCCCTTTGTTGCAATTAGGTGATGCCGAGCAGGGCTTGCATATGTTTGTAGGTCCGCAGGTGGGGTATCTGCTGTTAGCCAGAAGACGTTTAGAAAATGAATATGGTGAAATTGAAAAAATTATTGACAAAAAGCCCAGCCGAGTAGCTTTGGGGGCTGTAGCGGGTTTGGGTTACGAGCTACCTTCGGGTTTGAATTTTGCTCTTCGTGCCGAATATAATATCACACCTATTGCAAGCGGAGTAAGTGCCAATATCTTTGCTTTGCAGGGTATGGTGGGCTTCAATTTGTCCTCTATCAATATGTATCGCCGTACTCATAGAAATCGTTGATGCTTGTAGGGCTTGATTTTGGAGCAAAACTCGCAGGAACTACGGCTATCGCTTGGGTAGAAAATAACCATATCAGCGTTTTGCAGACACAAAAAAAGCAAGACGCTGATATTTTTTTGCAAAAATGGATAGCCAAGCATACACCACAAATCATAGCGATTGATGCTCCTCTTTCTCTGCCTAAAATTTATTCAGACACCGAAGCCGAGCCTGATTTTTTTTACAGAAAAGCCGATAAAATACTCAAAGCTATGTCGCCGCTTTTTCTTGGCGGTCTGACAGCCCGAGCTATGCAACTCAAATTTCAGATTTTTCAACAATATACCCCTATTGTTTTAGAAGTATATCCCGCTGTATTGGCTCAGAAATGGAAACTTTATGAACTAAACTATAAGCAAGATTTACAAGCCATAAAGCAAGTTTCGGAGCGTATTCAGCAAGAATTACCTTTTGCTTTGCCCGTTTTAGAAAGTTGGCATCAGGTAGATGCCGTTTTAGCGTTTTGTAGTGCTTTTCGCTATCAGCAAGGAGTGGCAGAGTGCTTTGGAAATCCACAAGAAGGCTTGATTTGGATTTGATTTTTTCGGGAAAATTATTATTTTTGTCTTACTTTGGTACAGATTTTGAAATACTACCAGCAAAACACTTTGCTATGAAAAAGTTTGTACTTACTTCCTTGCTTGCTTCGGCTCCTTTGCTTTTTGCAATGAATGAGCCTGAAAATTATCGTATCATTCGGCAAGAATATTTCCAAAGAGGCGAACATTTGGAATATTTGGTTCATTTGGGTCCTTTCAATGCGGGTATAGGCACAATAGATATGGATAATAAACTCTACTCGGTGAATAACCGCCCTTGCTACAAGGTAGATGTGTATGGTAGAAGCATTGGCACTTTGGAAGGAGTAACCAAAATTCGTGATTTTTGGCGTTCTTATATTGATACCGCCTCTATTCACCCACATAAGTTTTACAGAAACATCAACGAAGGCGATTATCATAAAGAAGAAACCGTATGGTTTAATACTTTACAGAAAACTGCCGAAATTAAAGATGAAAAGGGACAAAGAAAATTTGGTATTCCCGAATATGTGCAAGATTTGGTGAGTGGTTTTTACTTTCTGCGTACTTTGCCTTTTGAAAAGTACAAGGATGGAGAAATTTTAAGCATTCACGGCACGCTGGAAACCGATATTTACGATTTGAAGGTAGAATTTTTGGGCAAGCAGGAAGCTAAATGTTTGCTTGGCAAAATGGATTGCTATGTGCTTTCGCCAATTATGCCCGAAAATCAGCTTTTCAGAGGTAAAAGACCGATTAAGGTATTTATTTCTGCCGATAAAAATCGCATACCCATACGCATACAAGCCGATATGCTTGTAGGACAAGTAGAAGCCGAACTGCAAAAACATCAAAATATGCGACACCCACTGGTGTTTAGAAAGTAAGATTTTTCAAAACATTTTCTTGTAATGTAGAAGCCCACAAAATTTTTGATAATTTTGTGGGCTAATTTTATTGAACTTGCAGAAAGTAAAGAAAATATTACAGAACGAATTTATCGCTAATACACTTATAGGTATTTTTATCCGAGGTATTAGCTTTGTTGTACCTTACTTGCTGATTGCCCCTTATCTTATCCGAACCTTAGGAGAAGGTCAGTTTGGGCTTATTTCTTTTTCCATAGGCTTTGTAAGTCTATTTTTTCCCTTTGCTGAATATGGTTTTTCACTAACAGCCCCTCGCGATTTGGCTCTATCCGCGAATAATTTTGCAGAAATAGGTAAAATCACAAGTAATGTTCTTTTGAGCAAAATGGTATTAGGGCTGTGTTGCTTTGTGGTAGCAATAGTAATTATTATGGTAGAGCCTACGCTTGCAGAAAACCAATTATTACATTTCTTTTCTTTGCTTCTGTTGTGGGGGCAGGTGCTTATGCCTGCTTGGCTATATCAGGGCTTGGGCAAATTGAAAGCGTTTGCGATATACACTTTACTTGTCAATCTTTGCTATTTGGTAGCAATCTACTTGTTTATCAAATCGCAGAAAGATTATTTGTGGGTTACTTTTTGGCAAGGTATAGTGTGGGTATTTGTATATGGAGGGGCTTTGGGTAAAATAATTTTCCCAATAAGAAACTTTTTGGTGTTTTCATTGAAAAACCTTTGGAATGAACTAAAAAATGGCTTTTTTATATTTGCTACCAATTTTTTACACTTTTTATTCATCACACAAAATATTGTAATATTAGGTTTTTTTGTTCAGGGGAGTGAGCTGGATAATTATAGTTATGCAGAAAAAATTTATATGATTTTTAGAGTAGTAGCAGGGGTTATTTATCAGATGGCATATCCAAAGGTATTTCTGCTCAAACAGCAAAATGAACAACTTGCAGATAAGTTTTTACAAAAACTCACGTTGGGTATATTCATTTTTTTTGGCTCTGCCAGTGCGATACTTTATTGGGAAGCAGATAAAATCATTGGTTTATTTACAGGAAAAATGAACCTGCAAGCCGCAGAAATTTTGCAGATACTATCATTTTCTATTTTGGTTTATGCGTTGAGTGTTCCACTGAGCCAAAAGATACTTGTTTTTTATAGTTCCAAAACTTTTACCCTGATATTACTTGCTGTTGTGCTTTTCAATATGGGGCTAAATTTATATTCTATTCCTTTGCTTGGGGCAAAAGGAACAGCCATAACCTTATTGCTTACTGAATTATTTTTCCTATTTTTGTCGGGATTTTACGTTTTTTTCGCTAAAAATTACAACCAAAATGACTAAATTAGAATGTATTTTGTGTAAAAGTTCCAATGTAAAAGCATTAGAGCAACTGGATACTCGTATTCTTACAGATTTATACAAAAAAAGAGCGAAGGTAGAAGTTAGCCATTTTTTTAAGCAGGAAAAAATTGATTTGTGCGAATGTGCTGATTGCGGGCTTTTATTTTACAATCCAATAATTTTAGGCGATGGCAAGTTTTATGAAGACTTGCAGAATTATGAGGGTTATTATCTTGAAGAAAAATCTGACTATCTGGAAGCCTGTAAATATATTTCCGAAAATGATGATGTTTTGGAGGTTGGCTGCGGAGCAGGTTTTTTTACAAATTTTATCAAACCCAAAAGCTATACAGGTTTAGAGTTTAATGATAAAGCCATACAGATTGCTCAAAGTAAAGGCTTGAATGTAAAAAAAGAATTTTTACACGAGCACGCTTTGCAAAACGAAGGGAAATATGATGTGGTATGCTTTTTTCAGGTACTTGAACACGTTGAAAGCCCAAGAGAGTTTCTGCAAGATGCCTTAAAATGTTTGAAAAAAGGCGGCAAAATGATTTTGGCAGTACCCGCTGAGGATAGTTTTATGAAACAAGCTATAAACTTGTATCTGAATATGCCCCCTCATCACGCGTCACGCTATCCTGATAGGACTTTAAGAGAAATAGCTCAAATTTTTCAAATAAAATTAGAAAACATAATTTACGAGCCTATTCAGCCTATTCATAAGGAATTTTACATAAAGGTTAAATTATTTGACTCTTTAAGGAAAATCTTTGGGCTTTCGCGAAAAAGTTTAGATAATTCATTCATTAGCAACATTTTGTATGTAGGAGTATGGGTGTATAGTAAAATTTTTACTAAGCTGAAAAATTTTGATAAGATAAAAGGGGTTTCGGTTGTTGCAGTTTATCAGAAATAGTAATATGCGTCTAAAAATTCAGCATATAAGGTACGCAATCATTTTGCTATTTTTGCTGTACGGGTTAAATAATACTTATTTTGAAAGAAACTTCTACTTCAACGAAATTCTTTCTTTGTTTGGTTTCGGAGTTTTTGTTTTCGCTTCTTTGAAAAAAAACTTAAAGTTAGTATTTCCTAAAAGCTATTTGATACGCTTGCTTTTAGCATATTGGGCTATATTTCTGATTTATGCAATAGTGTCTTTGCCTCTAAAAACGGAGTGGTACTTTTATTTTCGCCATTTTTCAATTTTTTATTCATCGTTTATTTTCTTTCTGGGCTTTTATTGGTTAGAGGATTTTAGAAGGCTGATGCAGAAATTAAGAAAATTACTGATAGGTTTTTACCTTTTATTTATCCCGACGGACCACCCTCATTATTTTGGTAGGGTATTAGATAGATATTCTGTTTCTGCTTTTTTTCCTTTTGCTTTCAGAAAAATTAGCTACTGGATTTTGTTTGTAGTCAATATTCTCTATGCTTATTTTTTTGACTCTCTAACGGGGATTATTCTGAGCATTATTATCCTGGTAGTTTTAATTTTACCTACGTATGCTCATTTTCGCCTGCTTTTTATAGCGGCTCTTATCAGTTTTTCGGCATTATTTATGTATCTTTCTCCTTATTTTGCCAAATACAAAGAAAATGCACAAGGCAATCATTTATTTGGGAATTTGCATTATGTATATCAACATAGCAAGATACTTCAAATAGACCATAATACTTCTTGGCGAATGGTCTATTGGTACAGGCTTTTGGTAGAGGACTTTCCCGAAAATATTTTTGGAAAAGGCATTGGCACGCCTTATTTACCATACATAGAAGGTAAAGATACTGCTGAAAGTAATTATGATGATAAACACGATGCTCATACCACAGGCTCTCATAATACTTACGTTTCTATGTTTGCCAGATTCGGTGTAAGTATTTTGTTGTTTTTTTTCTTGCTCTACACCTACATTTTGAAAGATTTTTATAGAAATAAAATTTACTACACCCAAAAGGGTGATGTTCTTTTTTTTGTTGCTTTTTTCACTGTTTCGGTAATAGGGCTGTTCAATCCATTCTTGGAAACCCCTACCTATTCAGGTTTATACTGGTTTTTCTTAGGGGCAGTAGCCAAAAGCATTTTCAATCGTCAATTTGCCAATGAAAATCCTGCAAATTCATAACCGATATACCAAAAAAGGGGGAGAAGATGGGGTTGTAGAAGCTGAAAAAAACTTACTACTCGCTAACAATCATTCAGTAGAGCAACTTTTTTTTGAAAATTCGGCTATACAGGGTTTGGAAAAGTTGAAAATTTTTTACAAAAGCCTCTATAATTGGGAGGCTCAAAAAATTGTAAGAGAAAAAATTAAAACTTTTCAGCCTGATATTATTCACTTGCATAATCTTTTCTATGTTGCTTCGCCTGCTGTATTGTATGAAGCTCACAGGCAAAAAATTCCGGTGGTACAAACCATTCATAATTTCCGCTTGATTTGTGCAGGTTCTTTGCTATTGCGTGAGGGCAAAGTTTGTGAAATCTGTACGCAAAAGACCTTTCCACTGGCAGGTATCCAATACAAGTGCTTTCAAAATTCAGCTATCAAATCTGCTCAACTTACAATGGTTACAGGCTTGCACAAATGGCTTGGCACTTGGAAAAATAAAGTAGATGCTTACATTACACTGACCGAGTTTGTTAAAAATAAACTTATCCAATCTTCTTTGCATCTGCCTAATGAAAAAATATTCATAAAGCCCAATTTTACCTACGATAAAGGTTTTGCCACTGCAGAACAAAGACAGGACTTTTTTTTATTTGTTGGCAGACTTTCGCAAGAAAAAGGTGTCCGAATACTTTTAGAAGCAAGCAAAACTTACGAGTTCAAGCTGGAAATTATTGGCGGAGGTGAGCAGGAAAATCTTGTCAGAGCGTATGCCAGCAGTAACCCTAATATCATTTACCACGGCTTTCAGGGGCAAGATTTTATTTTTGCCAAAATGAAAGCGTGTAGAGCTTTGCTTTTCCCTTCGGTTTGGTATGAAAATATGCCTCTCACCATTTTAGAAGCCTTCTCTACGGGTACGCCTGTGATTATTTCCGATATAGATAATCTCAACGAAATTGTAACTGACCAGCACAATGGTTTGCATTTCCGTACAGGCAATAGCCAAGATTTGGCTCAAAAAATTCAACTTTTCCAGCAAAATAGCTTTTCTCATTTCTATACGAATGCTCGTAAGACCTACGAAAACCTTTACAGCCCTGAAAAGAATTATCAAAGGCTAATGCAAATCTATGAAAGCGTATTGCAAAAGAAGAAAAATGTCGTAGCCTAAAAATTTGTGATTTAGTGCAAAAATTCTATTTTTGAGAAAATTTTGCTTATGAAAATCACATACAATGCCCCTTTTACGCTTACTTTTACACTCATAGCTACTATTATTCACGCTTTTCCACAAAGTTTTACGGAAAGTTTTTTTGCTGTGGGTACAAGTATGGATTTTGGCAATCCATTAGATTATTTTCGGCTCTTTTCTCACGCTCTTGGGCACGCCAACTGGAATCATCTTTTTGGTAATTTTTCCTTAATTCTTATACTCGGACCCATTTTAGAGGAAAAGTATGGTACGCTGATGCTTGCTCTGATGTCTTTCATCACGGCACTGGTTACGGGTATTTTGAACGTAGCTTTTATGAAAAATGGTTTGTATGGTGCCAGTGGCATTGTTTTTATGATGATTTTGCTTTCTTCTTTTACAAATATGAAAGCCAAAGTAATACCTGTAACCTTTATTTTGGTGGTAGTGTTATTTTTAGGCAAAGAAATAATGAATAGTTTTGAGGAAAACAATGTTTCGCAGTTTGCACATATTCTGGGGGGAATTTTGGGCGGTGTTTTTGGTTTTTATACTCATAACTTTGAAAAAGACGAACAGAAAACTTCAAATACTGCGTGAGAGTATAAATTTTCGTAGATTATGCAATTTTTTGCTATATTCTTGTTATTACTTGCTTTGGGGCTGATAATTTTCACCCGAAATATGGTGTATGCCGTTTTTTCATTGCTTTTGCTAATGCTTTGTTTGGTGGTTTTGTATTTGTATTTGGGGGCAGATTTTGTAGCTACGGCTCAACTGATGATTTATGTGGGCGGAGTTCTGGTTTTGCTCATAATGGGGGTAATGCTTGCACCTCGCAACAAAGAAAAAACACGTATTCCTGTAAATTATCGGAGGAATTTTGTTGCCGCAATGATAGCACTCGCATTGGGAGGAATTTTAATGAAAGAAACCCTATTTCTCAAATTTGCTGATGTAGAAAACCCTTTGCAAGCCACTACTGAAAAAATTGGTATTTCTTTCCTTACAGAATATTTAATAGCTTTTGAGGTGGCAGGAATTTTGCTTTTGGTTGCATTAGTGGGAGCAAGCAGTATTGCGGGAAAGAAAAAACATTCTTAAAAAAAAACTAACAATGTATGCAAACTATTACTATAGGCAGAGCTAGCAACAATGATATAGTTATTCAAGATAGTGCGGTTTCCAAAAATCATCTAAAAATTACGAAAACCACACAAGGAGAGTACATTTTAGAAGATTTAGGCTCAACCAATGGTACATTTGTCAATGGCAAGCCTGTACGTACTTGCAAATTGCAACCCAATGATATTGTAAAAATCGGGGATACAGTGCTTCCTTGGCAAAACTACTTTCAAAAGGGCTATCAGCAGGCAAATGTTTCGGGTAATCTGTTGCGTAAAATTAGCATAGGTAGGGCAAATGGCAATGATTTTATTATCAACGATGCTACCGTAAGCAGTCAGCACGCCTTTTTGGAAGTCTATGATAATGGCAATTTGAGAATTGTAGATAATGGCTCTACCAATGGCACTTTTAGGCAAGGGCAACGCATACAAACGGCACTTATCAATAGTGGTGAATTTATTCAGTTTGGTTCTGCAAAAATCTGTATTGCAGATATTTTGCAAAAGCAAGCCATCAATCCTTTGCAACAAACACCCCAGCCACCCCCCTACAAATCTACCGAAACAAAAGCAAAACCCAAATGGTTGCCTTTTGCAGGAGTAGGTATTGTAGCCGTGGCTTTGATAGCATTTGCTTTGCTCAATAGAACTCAAAAAACTAAAACTGATAATACGCCACAAAATACTCAAGAGCAAAAAGCACCTATCCAGACCCAAGAAGAAAACGTTTTAGAATATAAGGAAGAAAAGCCTATCCAAACAAAGCCTAATGTAGAAAAGAATGAAAAAAACTCGGTTGCCGACCTTGTTGAAATTTCCGAAAATGCTGTTTTTATGGTAACAACTTACCAAAATGGCTCGGGGGTAAGTACAGGAACAGGCTTTTTTATCAGCAATTCAGGGCTTGCAGTGAGCAATCATCACGTATTTTCGCCGGGCAACGAGTGGCAAATCAAACTGAAAAATGGCAAAACCTACAATGTTAAGCGTGTTGTAGAAAGTAATGCAGATTTGGATTATGTTATCTTTGAAACTGATGCCCAAGAAGTTGCCAGTTTGCCTGTGGCAAGCAATAACCCTCGTAAGGGTGAGGATATTATTGTCATTGGCAATCCGCAAGGCTTTGAGCTATCTGTAACCAAGGGAGTAGTTTCAGGTTTGCGAAACTATGATAAATACACAGGTTTTGCAAGCGAAGGAGACACCTATTTGCAAATTGATGCCGCTATCTCATCGGGAAATAGCGGCGGTCCTGTACTCAATTTACAAGGCGAGGTTGTAGGAATTGCAACAATGGTTCATCACGGTGCTTCAGGAGTTACGCAGAATATCAACTTAGCTCTTAATATCCACAAATTGCCTTTGCCTCATTGAATTTTTGTGGGGGTGGGATGTCTGCATAGGATACAGAGAAAGCAAGAGTTTGAACATCAAACTAAAACTTTTGAACCTTGAACCCTTCAAGGCACGCGTTTGAGTTTGGCAAGTCTGGTTCGCATCTCTTCGCGTTTGGTAAGCATTTGTTTTTGCTCACCATAATAATTGCCCAATACTTGCAGTCTTACGTATTTATCATTGCGAATGTACGCAACCGCAGGAACAGAGGCTAAATCGTCTTTGGTAGGGTCCCTGTCTTCAATCATCGCCCCATCAGGGTCATTAGGGATTGCTTTCCAAGTAACCGTTTTAGGCGACATCTGCCTATGATAATCTGCTATTCGCATTCCATAAGCAGGTTGAATGCTGATTTGTATGGTGTAATCCTTTGTTTTGAACCTACACGAGGTAACTTCACCAAATTTGCTAGCGGGTTCGGCTTGAAAGCCACTGCCAAAGGCTCTTTCAATATCAGCCACCGTCAGAGGGCATTGGCTATTTTGAGCAAGTAAGTTGTAACCCCACAAAAGAGTAATTGCAACCAAAAGCGTTTTTTTCATAAAGTTTGGATAGTTTTAAGTTTTAAGGTAATTATTTACGTTCAAAAGTTTAAATGTTCAAGCGTTTGAGGCAAAAGTTTTACTCCGTCTAAATATCCAATGTTTTAAATCCTGTTTCCTGCTTCTTGTTTCCTATTTCCCACAGCAAATTACTCCTAAGTAATTACATTTTAGGGAATATACGAAACTTCCACAGGCACGGCATTTTTCTTTGCTCCAAGGGCTTCAAAAACATTTTTAGAAACCTTGATAAGCACTTTGCTATTGCCAGCACTGGGCAACTTGCCAACAATTCTGACGAAAACACTTTCGCCGTTGGCTTCGTTTTTAATAGCAACAATTGTGCCAATGGGGGCGTCGCGGTGCAAACCTGTGTAGTTGCCAGCTTTTTCATCTTCCATTATTACTGCCATACCTTTTTCAATCACTTTGCTATAACCGCTGATAGTGATAGTTTGACGAGTAATTTCGGGCATTTCGGCTTCCCCAGCAGAGTCGTTCTTGTTTTCGCTATTTTCTTTGTTTTCTTGTAAAGGGTTTCTTTCGGCTCTTTCGGTTTTTGCTTCTATTTTTTCTTTTTTGTAGCCCGAAGGATAAATTTCAAGTTTTTGTCCAATCTGCAAGCGGCTTTCTTGGCTGAGATTATTCCATTCTAATAGTTCGGTAAGTTTTACTTTGTATTTTTTAGCGATAATATAGGGGGTTTCGTCTTCTTGTACTACGTGCATTTGCACTTGTGTTCGGGCTTCTTTGTTTTCAGTTTTTTCTATCTTCTCATTTTTTTCTTTAATTTCAGTTTTTTCAGTCTTTTCTACTTTTTCGGTTTTATCAGTTTTTTCTGATTTTTCCTGCACTTTCACCTCTTTATTCTCTTGTGTTGGGGCAGAAATCCAAAGTTCCTGACCGATTTTTATTTCATTGTTTTCCAGTTTGTTCCACGCTTGCAAATCTTTTACCGAAACATTGTATTTGCGAGCAATGCTGTAAAGTGTCTCTTTGGCTTCTACGGTGTGTTTGAGCGTTTTAGCCTCGCTATTTTTTTTATCTTTGGGGGCAGTGAGCACGGCTTGGCTTTCAAAATCTTTGTAAGGAATGCGTAAAATATCGCCAATTCGTAAATTTTTAGCTTGTGGATTTTCTTTGATAATTTCATCGGCAGTGGTTTTGTAGCGGCGAGCTAGCCCAAAAAGCGTTTCTTTCGCTTCTACTTTGTGAATAATCCAAGCCTTTTTCTTATTTTTATCAATTTCCAAGCGAAGCGAATCCAAAGGAATAGCAGAAAGGGTTTGAATTAGAGCAAAAGCAACCAAAAAAAACATTGATGTAAGTTTCATAACAAAATTTTTTAGGAATGACGATTGAATTTTTGGATAGAAACGCAAATTTTGCCTAAATATCTGTATTTTGCCCGAATTACGCAAATTTTTTTCTCAATTTTGAAATTGCTTTTTACAAAATAAAATTGTAGCTTTGTGAATATTTTTTGAAAAAGCAGGTGTATGAGCAAGCAACTCAAATCTTTTGAGTTTGAGCAATTAGCTCAAGAGCATTTTTTTTATCCACAAGAGCAACTTGCCGAGGTAGAAAAGCAAGAACATACTTTCACCATTGGTATTCCGAAGGAAAGTTATGCCTTTGAAAATCGTATTCCTCTCACACCCGAGGGGGTTGCAGTACTAGTTGCCAACGGACACGAAGTAGTTATTGAAAGCGGAGCAGGTGAAAATGCCCATTTTTACGACAGAGAGTACGGCGAGGCTGGTGCTAAAATTGAATACAACAAAGAAAGAGTATATGCTTCGGAAGTGATTTTGAAAATAGAAACACCTACTTTAGAGGAATTGGAAATGATAAAGCCGGGCAAAACACTTATTTCCACCTTGCCAATGGCAAAAATTTCCCGAGAATTTATTCAAGAGCTTAATAAAAAACGTATCACAGGCATTGCCTACGAGTACATACAAGATAAATCAGGAGGTATGCCCGTAGTAAGGGCGATGAGCGAAATTGCGGGTAGTACCGTAATGCTGATAGCTTCCGAATATTTGAGTTCGGTACATAAGGGCAGAGGAGTGCTTTTAGGGGGCATTACAGGCGTGCCACCAACCAAAGTGGTTATTATTGGGGCAGGCACCGTAGCCGAATATGCGGCACGTACTGCTTTGGGCTTGGGAGCGGAAATTAAAATTTTTGACAATCACCTTTACAAATTACGTAGGCTCAAATATACGCTGGGGCATCAGGTCTATACTTCTACACTGAATCCGTATATTTTGGCAGAGGCTCTGAGCCGTACTGATGTAGCTATTGGGGCTTTGCGTCCCGAAGATGGGCGTCCGCAGTGCGTAGTTACCGAGGAGATGGTCGCTCAGATGAAGCCTAACTCTGTTATTATTGATGTTACCATAGACCAAGGGGGCTGTTTTGAAACTTCCGAAATAGCTACACATCAGAACCCTGTATTCAAAAAGCACGGTGTAATTCATTATTGCGTGCCTAATATCGCTTCCAGGGTAGCTCATACGTCCAGCATTGCACTGAGCAATATTTTTGTACCTTTACTACTGAAAGCGGCTTCCGCAGGTGGTTTTGAAAAGATGATGCTTGCCAACAAATGGGCAACCAAAGGCGTTTATGCGTACAGAGGAAAAATCACCAATGCCGCCGTAGGCAGAAAGTTAGAAATGCCCTTTAATGATATTGCCCTGCTTTTGGCAGGATTTTAAGGTTTGAAGTTGGAAAGTTTAAGCCTTCAAAGGCTTTATCTGTAATGTTTAGGTCTTATTGGCGGTAGAGAAACAGGAAACAAGAAGTAGGAGCAGGAATTTAGACAATTGGTGGTAGATACAAAAAATAAACTCCTAAAACTCTTAAACTCCAAACGCCGAATTTTTGAACGAAAATAGTTAATTTATACAAAATAAAACCTTACGCGTTATGTTTTCCAAAGATGAATTCCGAAAATTTGCAACCAAGCACCTCAATATCAATAGCTTAGTTTTTGATGATTATGTGGATACTGTAACCAATCTTACCCCTAATATCATTGAGGAACGCCGTATGAATGCGATTGCAATGGACGTTTTTTCGCGTCTGATGATGGATAGAATTATTTTCTTGGGTGTTCCGATTGATGATTACGTAGCCAATATAGTTGTGGCTCAACTGCTTTTCTTGGAATCGGTTGATGCTAAAAAAGATGTTTTGCTTTATATCAATAGCCCTGGTGGTTCGGTATATGCGGGTTTGGGCATTTACGATACTATGCAATACGTAAGACCTGATGTTGCTACCATTTGTACAGGACTTGCCGCCTCAATGGGTGCAGTATTGCTATCAGGTGGCTCGAAAGGTAAAAGAACCGCTCTGAAACATTCGCGTGTGATGATACACCAACCTTTGGGTGGGGCAGGTGGAAAAGCCTCGGATATTGAAATCAGTGCAAGACATATCCTTGAATTGCGTGATGAATTGTACGAAATTCTTTCGGTACATACAGGCAAATCGGTAGAGCAAATAGCCAAAGATTCGGATAGAGATTATTGGATGAAAGCCGAAGAAGCCCTTGAATATGGTTTGATAGATGAAGTTTTAGTGAGAAAATAATATCCGCCGCCAAGGACTTAGCTCAAAAGCCAAGTCCTTGTTTTTTTTGATGAACTAAAAAAGAATATTTTTCGTTTTGTAGAGAAAAAATACGCAATGCCTCGCTTTTTTCTTTCCATAGCATCATTAGTTTTGTTGAGTGCATTTCTTTTAGCACAAACAGGCATTGCTGTTTTCAAACATTCCTGCAAACTGAAAGGAGAAAAAACTTTTATTTTCGCCAAGCCCGAAAATATCTGTTGCAGTGTTCATCAAAATACTCCAACAGACAAAACCTGCCATACTTTACAAAATTCAGCTTGTTGCGTAGAAACTGCCAAACTTTACAAGCTAAGTGCTGATTTTTCTTTGGAATTTGCATTTACCTTTGATTTTGTAGCACATCAGCCTTTACTTTTTACTTTTGAAGCAATTTTTCTTGTTTATCCTTCCGAAAATTTACTTTTACCAATCCAATTTGCCAATCCACCGCCGCCCAAGCGGTATGGAAAAAATCTACTACCCTTTTTTGGTAGCTATCTGATATAGGTTGGGGTACTTTTCTGTTATTTTTTGCAAGCAACTGCTTTGCAAAACACTTCCTTATTTCTCTTTTTCAACCTAAATATCAGATACTTATGAAACGCACTGTTTTTATTTTCTTGTGTGTATGGGGGCATTTACAAGCACAACATTTACACGGAACTCTGCAAGATACCCAAAAAAAAGCAATTGTAGGAGCGAATATTTTTTGGCTTGGAACAAGCAAAGGCACTGTTTCTGACGAAAATGGCAAATTCCATTTAGAAAAAACAGCAGAAACCAATCGTTTGGTAATCACAGCAGTGGGCTTTTTGAGCGATACGCTCACCATTGAAAAACAAGACTTTGTAAGTATTACGCTCAAAGCTGAAGAGCAAATCATTCAAGCCGTAGAGGTAAAAGCTGAAAGCCATTTTGTAGATAGAGAAAGCCCAATGCTCAACGAAGTAATTACTCGTAAAGAACTTACCAAAGCCGCCTGTTGCAATCTTTCTGAAAGTTTTGAAACCAATGCCTCGGTAGATGTGAGTTATCCTGATGCTGTTACGGGGGCAAAACAAATTCGTATGCTGGGGCTTGATGGCACTTATGTACTCATCAACGCCGAAAACTTGCCTTTTTTACGAGGTTTGGCAAGTACCTACGGATTAAATTTCGTTCCTGGTACTTGGGTGCAAAGCATTGACCTTATCAAAGGGGCAGGAAGCGTTTTGAACGGCTACGAATCAATGACGGGGCAAATCAATGTAGAACTGCTCAAACCTGATATGCAAGAAAAAGCTATTCTGAACGCTTACCTCAACCACTTTGGCAGAATAGAAGGCAATGCTGTAATGCGATATAAACTTGCCAGTAAGTGGCAAGGAAACGTTTTGGCACACGCCAGTACACTGCAAAGACATATTGATACCAACCGAGACGGATTTTTAGACCTGCCACTCTTTACGCAGTACAACGTTATCAATCGTTTCAAGAAGCAAACTGAACGTTGGAGCGGGCAATTTGGGGTAAAATTTCTTTACGATAATCGTCAGGGGGGGCAGAGTAATTTTTGGAGTAAAAATCCATTGCCCAATGCCTACGGCACGCAAACACTTACACAAAGAGCCGAATTTTTTGCCAAAAATGCTATGCTCTATCCCAAAACCCCTTACAAAGGCATAGGTTGGATTTCATCAGCGATTTGGCACAACCAAGAAGGCTTTTTGGGTAAAAATCTTTACAAAGGAACTCAAAAAACACTCTATAACCAAATTATTTACAACAATATCATCAGCAATACCCAACACAACTACAAAACAGGTATCACCCATATCATAGACGACTACCAAGAAAGTTTCAGAGATTCTGTATTTACTCGCAGAGAGAACATTTTGGGTGTTTTTGCCGAATACACGTACAATTCCCCTGAAAAGTTTACGCTTGTGGTAGGCAATCGTTTGGATAAACACAACCTGTTTGGTTGGATTTACACGCCTCGCTTGCATTTCAGATATGAGTTTGCCCCAAACACTATTGCAAGACTTTCGGCGGGTAGAGGTTTCCGTGTTCCTAATCCCATTGCCGAAAATTGGGGTTTCTTGGTAAATAATCGCTCTATTTTTGCCGAAAATAACTTAAAACCCGAAATTTCGTGGAACTATGGCATTAGCTTACAAAAATCTTGGAAATGGGGAATGGGCAAAAAAATTGATTGGACTACGGACTTTTTCCAAACAATTTTTCAAAACCAGTTGGTGGTAGATATGGATAGAAACGCTACGGAACTCCATTTTACCAATTTGCAAGGCAAATCCTTTGCTCGTAGCTTTCAAACGGAGTTGGCTATGCGACTTTTGGCAGGTTTGGAAACCAAAGTTGCTTACAAATATTACGATGTACAAACTACACTTGCAGGCAGTTTGCAAGAGCGTCCGTATGTGAGTAGGCATCGCTTTTTTGTAAATGCTTCGTATGAAACACGTCGTAGCGGTTTGCAGTTTGATGCAACGCTCAAATGGCAAGGCAGACAGCGTTTGCCTGTTTCGCACAACCCTTTGGAAACTGGCGAAACGCAATATTCGCCTGCTTTTGGTTTGCTTAATGCACAAATTACAAAAAAGTGGAATACTTGGGAGTGGTACGTAGGAGGCGAAAATCTTTTAGGTTTTGTACAAGAAAACCCAATAATTTCTGCTGATAATCCCCAAAGCCCACATTTTGATGCTACGATGGTCTGGGGACCTATCTTCGGACAGATGATTTATACAGGTTTGAGAGTACATTTGAGCGGTTCTACCCAAAATCAGTAATTTTTCTAATGAAAATCATTTGCGAAAATCAAAGTATTTTACTTAATTTACAGAAAACTAAAAACTTACTCGTATGAAGCCCAAAATTGTTGTTCCTACCGATTTTTCAGAAAGTTCGCTTAAAGGTTTAGACTTTGCTGTTCAACTGGCTAAAAAAGTTGGGGCAAAAATTATGTTACACCATATCATAGAGGGTTTTCAGGATACCCGTATGTATGGAAATGCTCAGCCTTCGCCCGAAGAGAAAATGATGATGAACCTAATGGATATTGCCGCTCATAAAAAAATGGCAGAGGTAACAGCTCAGTACCAAGATACAGGTGTAGAAATAGAAATGTTTGTGAGCGTGGGTACGGTATATGCCAGTGTAGAAGAAAAAATTGCAGGTGATGATGTAGATTTGATTGTGGTAGGTACGCGTGGGCATAGCAAGCTGGATAAAAAACATTTGGGAAGCAATTCGCATAAAATTATTCGCAATAGTAAGCACCCTGTTATTGTTGTAGAGGGAGATGTGAAACTGGATAATATCAAGCATATTGTTTTTGCTTCTGAATTTGGCGAAGAGCCCGAAAAAGTAATCCGAGAGCTAAATGATTGGCAGGAAATTACAGGAGCAAAAATTACGCTTCTCAAAGTTAATCACCCTAATTTTACGATGAGCCACAAAGATATTGAAGAGGCTTTGAAAGATTTTGCAGTGCATAACCATATCAAAAACTACGAAATAGCTATTTATACCGATATAGACCCTGCTCACGGCATTATTCATTTTGCAGAAAAAGAAGGGGCAGGACTTATCTTTGTGGGTACAGACTTTTATAGAGGCTTATGGGAACGCTTATGGCATCGCCGCACCCAAGTAGCCGAAGAAGTAGCTACCCATACGGGCATACCTGTTATTTCGTATCAACCGAATTAACGCTTCATTCTTGTCAAGAAAAAACTCACAGACTTCAACCTGTGAGTTTTTTGTTTGTTGGCAAGTGATGAAGTCGCTACAAGCAACCTCAATACGCTCAATCCAAAGCCTACTTAGTCGTCCCTTAAAAAGTCTGTTTAGAGAAAAACCAAAGTGTAACAATAGAAATTTCCTTCTCAAAAGATGAATTTTTAAGATGTATTATCGGGTTTAGAGCGATGATGTCGCTCTAAGCGACATCATCGCTTGCTACGTCTGTGTGCGTATATCACAAGTTTTTTGTTATTTTGCTTAATTTTCTTGCAAATTTTTTTGCATTTTTTTACAAGTAAGATTTTGATTATCAAACTATTA
>NZ_JBRCWE010000024.1:0-12946 GCF_053497555.1 Raineya sp.
CGTCAATTTTGCTATTTTGGGAGCTATCTTTTGACTCTGTTTTGGGTGTTGATAATGAGTCTTGTTTTGTAGCTACCTTGTTTTGTTGTTCTGTTGTATTTTTACAAGCTATCACAATAAATAGCAGGGATAATGTTAGCAGTAGATTTTTCATTTTGATTACTTTCTATATTTAGATTCATTGTAAATATTGTAAATCACAAGTTTCAAAAGGTTGGCTGGAAGTGGAAATTTGGCTTCTTTATCATAGGTCTTCATCAACAAAACATTTTCATTTTTGTCTTCATCTTTTGCATACACCTTATTGTCTTCTATAAAAATCTTGCTTAAAAATATGTCGTTTCCGCCTTTTGTGGGAACAAGTCTGTATTGATTATCTTTCTCTTCGGGGCGAAGATAAACCCGTCCGGTTCGTTCAGAATAACTATACAACAAATCTCCATTTGGCTTTTTATAGATTTTATGATAGTTCGTACCATCAAATTTCATTATTTCAAACCTTTCGTCCCTGATGTGGCTGTAATAGTATATGTTATATACTTCTGCCCACCCATTTTTTTTATTTTCTTCTTGATAGGCTTCTAATTCTTCTTTGGTAGAGGCTAATAGGGATTGAGGCTCTATTTTTATGTAATCACGAATATTGTAGCCACTTGCCATGGGAGTATTTATAGTAACCTTCATTACGCCATTGGGTTCTCCTACCATCACATTCAGTGAAAAACCTTTTTGAGATGAATATATGAAGTAGCGTTTCCCTCGGTTATATTCAACATAGCAAGTATTTTCAAGTTCACATCTTGCCGCTTGTGCAAACTTATCGGCAACTCGTACAATTTTGGAGGCTTCTCTTTTGGCTGCTGCTTCTTTTCTACGTTTTTCATATTCTTCAAATTGCTTTAATTCTTTGGCTTGCTGTTCGGCTTTGTATTGTTTCATCAAACTTTGCATTTGCTTATAATAGTTTTGAAGAAGAGGATTGAGCGTGTTTTGTAAATCTTTGGTCAAAGAGAATTTTTTAGAAATTTTCTTGATTACACTTTTTTCGGCTACAATGTAGAACTCATTTAGTATGCTAAGTTTCCCGTCAGCTCTATCAAGTTTGATAAGAATAAAATCTTCAAAGAAGATAATCAAGTGGCTGTAATATAAGGGTGTGCCATCTTGGTGGCTACTTTTCATAGGCTCATTACCAAAGGCATAGGCAGCCGCTACGTGTACAGGCTTGAAGGCATAACAATAAGATTTCTCAAAGTTTTTCTGGTAATTTATTCCAAAGCTGATGATATTTCCTTCCTCATCTTTTTCTATTTTTTGATTTTCGCATTTGCCAATGTTAGGTTTATAGTCTCTGCCCATTTCAAGCCTATAAACTTCTTTTCTGCTATCAAAAGACGACTGCAAGTAGGCTAAATCCGAATTTGCATATTTATCCAAAAATATTTTGGCTACTTGTTGTTGGGGCAAATTAGGCAATTTGAATAAGTCGTCTTGGGCTTGGCTATTGAGCACGAATAGAAATACAAAAATTGCCACACAAACTTTTTTCATAAAAAATACAGCTTTTTTTGTAGCAAATTTGCTTGTTTGCAAGAAAATAAATCCGTTTTTCTTTTGAACAAGGACGCTTTTTTGATAAGTAAGGCAGGTTTTTTGATAAAAGAAAAACTCTACCAAAATTTTGGTAGAGTTTGGAGTGTGATGTGATGGAAAAGTAATTTTAATCTTTCACAATTTTTTTGAGGGCAATTTCACCTGTTTGTGTTTTAATTTTGAGCAGGTACATTCCAGTAGGCAAAGCCGATATATTGATAAACTTCTCTTCAAAATTAGGTTTGTAGGCGACTATTTGCCCTTGTATATTCAGAACCTCCAAAGACTGAATTTGTACGTTTCTATCCTGAACGGCAATTTCAAAATAATTTTGGAAAGGATTAGGATACACCTCAAAGGCTCTTGATAGCTCCTCATTGATAGCCAAAGGAGCTCCAATCTCGAAAGTATAAGTTTGGGTAGCTGTACAAGCAACTGTATTCGGAGCACCTGTGGAATTGGTAGCTGTAATGGTGTAGGTAGTGGCAGGCGAAACAGCTGTGGGTGTGCCCGAAATTACACCCGTATTGGCATTGAGGTTCAAACCTGCGGGCAAGGCGGGCGAAATGCTGTATGTAGTTCCTGCTCCCAAAGAACTACTAATTGTAGCTGAATACGCCGAACCCACATTGCCATTGCTGAGTGTAGTGGGTGTGAAAGTAACAACCGTAGGGCAATTTACTACGAAAGTGTAGAAAATGGCATCGCCGCAAGAGTGGCTATTGCTACCCGCTAAAATTTTCAGATTGAAAGTTCCTGCTTCAGTAGGCGTTCCTGAGATAGTACCTGTGCTGGTATTCAAACTTAACCCATTGGGCAATCTGCCTACACTCAAATCTAAGGTGTATTGGTTGTAAGTAAGTCCGTTGGGGCTGCTGGCTTGCACGATTTGGCTGTAAGCTACGCCAAAAGTAGCATTGGGCAAAGTAGCAGGCGTATAATTGAATACAGGGCACTCGATTGTTAAAGAAATAGAATGGGTAGCTTGGCAGTTTCCACTGGTAGCCGTAATGGTGTAAATAGTGCTGGAAATAGTTTGTAAGGGCGTGCCCGAAATTTCGCCTGTACTTGCATTGAGGCTTAGCCCTGTGGGTAATGCAGGCGAAATCGTGTAAGTGGGCGAGGTCAGGTCATTAGTATTGACAAAAAAACTAATCGGGCTTCCAACCAAAAGGCTGCTAGTAGGAACAGTACCCGTGTTGAATGTTACATTCGGACATTCGTTGTAACGCACCAAAAATATATCTCGAAGATTTGCAGGAGCTGTATCTTGCCCACTAAAAGTAGCTGTACCATTATAGAAGCCTGTCGCCCAAATACGTTCATTACCTGTTGAGTAAGTAATTGCACGACCTTCATCGTCAGCCGTAGAACCACCTGAGCGAGCCCAATTAAAGCCCATTGTAGTAGAATTTACGTAAGTAAAAGAAGCTACCAACATATCGGCAGTACCACTACCACTAGAATTGGTGATTTCATTACTTCCTGTGCTTGAAGGGGTATTGAAATTAGCTATTGCAGACTTGAAATATCCTGTAATAAACACTTTTCCATTATTGCCTAAAGCAATCCCTTGTCCTACATCATCAAGAGAGCCACCAGCTCTTCTGCCTATTTGGTAGTTGCCACTATTTGCATCATACGCTGCTACAAAAATATCCCAACCACCTGCCGAAGTAAGTTCATTAGAGCCTGTTGCTGCAGGCGTATTGAAGTTTGCTACATCAAAAAATGCTCCTGTAACATATACGTTCCCAAATTCATCAGCTTTTACATCATAGGTTCTATCGGCAAAGCCACCTCCCATTCGTCTTGTCCATTGTACACCACCCGAAAAATCTAACCTGAATAAGAACCCATCTGAACAAGAACTGGAACAGCCTCCTGCATTGCTGGCATTGATGGTATTTGAGCCATTGACATTCATACTATCATAAAAATCTCCTACTACATATACGCCTCCAATGCCAGTGGCTATTCCTCTGGGAAATTCATCAAATACACCTCCTGCACGTCTGAGCCATTGCAAAGAACCTGCATTATTGTATTTAGCAACAAAAATATCTGTTCCCCCTGCTGAAGTAAGTTCATTAGAGCCTGTTGCCGCAGGCGTATTGAAGTTTGCAGTACCCAAAAACGTCCCTAACCAGTACACGTCATTACCTCTTACAGCTACTTTAGACATAGAAGCTTCGTTTTGTGTACTACCAGCACGCCTTGCCCACTGAAAATTTCCGTTCAAATCATATTTAGCAAGAAAGGCATCAGCCCCCCCTGCTGAGGTAAGTTCATTAGAACCCGTAGCCGCAGGTGTATTGAAGTTCATAGTTCCACTAAAATACCCCGTAACATAAACGGCATCACTGCTTACAGCCACCCCCCAAGGTTGTGCATCGTCGCCTTCTCCTGCACGTTTTGCCCATAACAAGTTTCCATTGGCATCGTACTTGGCAACAAATATGTTGTTATTGAAGTTTGGAGACGCAGTAACCGTAATGGAAGAGCCATTAAAATTTAATGTTCCGATAAAACGCCCAACAACATATACATTGTTATTGGCATCGTGAGCAATGGCATTGCCCTCTTCATTGCCAACGTTGCTACTGCCAGCCCAAGTGAGTACGTCTAAGTTTTGCCCAAATGCAAAAAGCACTTGAAACAAAAACAAGAAAACGAAAAAGTTAATTTTTTTCATAAAATACAGAATTTACGATTTCTTACAAAATTCTGCTTTTATGAATTTTCAAAAATGCTTTTCTTTTGAATAAGGGTGCTTTTTTGATGAAGCAGGCAAGTTTATTGATGAATTTTCTCTAAAAGTCCTTTTTTTCGGTCTTGGGCAAGAGATACTAATTTTCCATTTTCCATTTCTATCGTAAAATCTTTTTTATCCACACGTTTTATTTTTTCGGTATTGATATAAAAACTTCTGTGCGAACGGAAAAAATTAGAATAACCTTCCAAAAACTCAAAATCGGAGATTTTCTTGGAAATCAGAATTTCGGAGGAGTTCTCTATCACAAATTTGGTGTAACTGCCTTCTGCTTCCAAATACAAAATATCTGCAATTTTGACAATAAAAATATTCTCGGCATTTTGTAAAACGATTTTTTTGGGGCGTTCTTCTTGTAGATTTTCTTGCAAGGCTTGGTATATCATAGGTTGAGCCACCAAATTTTTGGCTTTGTGCAAGGCTCTTTCAATATGCTCGGCTCGGACGGGCTTCAAGATATAATCCACTGCCGAAACTTCAAAGGCTTGTAGAGCATATTCGTTGTAGGCGGTTACAAAGATAATCTGAAAATTGATTTGCTCAGGCTGAAAAAAGGAAAGCAAATCAAAACCATTGTATTCGGGCATTTCAATATCCAAAAAAACAATTTGAGGTTTTTGGGTATTGATAAAACGGACAGCTTCGGGAACGTTTTTGCATTCGCCAATGACTGAAATCGTATCACTGAATTTTTCTTCCAAAATGCCTCGCAAAGCCACACGAGCATTGGTTTCATCATCTACAATAAGGGCTGTAAGCATATTTGTTTAGTTGTTTATTTGTAGTAGATACGCACTGCAGTGCGTATCTACGCAGGTTTTACAATAATTTCCACATTTGTTCCTGATGGTTCGCCTGTGGATGTTTCTTTGTCTATAATTTGCAAATCAATTTCAAATTTTTTCATTTTATTGATTAGTTCAATTCTTTGGGCGATGGCACTGCTGGCAAATTGTGTAGATTTTTTTTGTTGGCGAAGTCGAATATCTTGGGCTTGTTTTCTGCCAATGCCATTGTCGTTGATAGTAATTTTCACCCCGCCCTGAAAAGGCTCTATGTGTATGAACAGAGCTTTATCACCTTTTTTATGCAAAAGCCCGTGTTTGATAGCATTTTCGGCGAAAGGCTGTAAAAGCATTGAAGGAATAAGGTATTCTTGCAAATTAGGAATATCGCTACTGATAGCGTAATGAAAAGAGCTATCTTCAAATCTGATTTTTTCTAATTCTAAGTACAAACGCAAGTTTTCAAGTTCTTCTTTGAGACTGATATAGGGTTTTTCAGAGCTTTCTAACATCTTTCGCATCAAATCGCTGAAATTTCCTAATAGGTCGGAGGCTTCGCTTTTTCGGTTGCCATACACCAGCCCTTGTACCGTATTGAGTACGTTATACAAAAAATGAGGGTTCATTTGAGTTTTGATGGCTTTGAGTTGCGAAACCCAAAGGTCTTCTTTAAGTTTTTGCTTATTCTGATAGCGTTTGAGCCACCATTTGAACACCCAAGCACTTGCCCCCAAAGCCAACAATACACAAAAAGCCAAAAACCAAAGCTCTTGCCACCACTTTTTGGGTATTTGAAAAGTAATTTGTTGTACGGGACTTTTCGCTCCCGAAAGAATATCTTGGGCATAAAACTCAAAAGTATATTGTTGAGGGGCTAAATAAGGGTATTTTACCCAAAAATCTACTTCATTCGCCTCATTCCAACTACGTTCAATACCAACCAAACGATAATAAAAACGATTGTACTCAGGATTTTTGTAGTTAAGAGCCTCCAAACGTATTTCTACGCTATTTTCTTTTTGTACTACTTGGGGCTGGCGGGTGCGTAAGGTGGCGAGCACCACTATTTTTTCGCGATTGAGCGAAAGAATACCATCGTTTGTAGCTATCAGGAGTTGGCTATCGGTAGGTAAAAAACGCTGATAGCTCACCTTGCCGATACCATTATTGCCCAAAACATCATAAAAATAGGTCAAATTTGGGGAAAGATAACCGATTTCTTCTTCTGTCCCTACCCAAATGGTGTCTTGGAAGCGAAGCACTTGCTTACAATAATTACTTTTCAGCAAATTGTCTTTGCCAAAGTAGTGCTGTACTTGGCTCTCGTTGATTACCAAAAGTCCCTGATTGAAGGTAGCTACATACAAATTGCCTTTTGCATCGAGGCTCATACTACGAGCCACAATAGGCTCATTTTTATAGCGAATAATTTTACTTTTTCCTTCAAAATCGTATTCGTACAAGTCATCGGCGAAACCTATCCAATATTTTTGGTGTGTGCTATCCAAGCAAACGCTGTAAGCTCTTTGTTGGCGAATGGTATAAATCGGATATTGAAAATGTTTGCTTTTAGCCGAATTGAGTTTTGCTCCAAAAAGCAAAGGCAAAGTATCTTTGAGTGGTGCTTGCAGACTTGCCCATTCTGCCACAAAACTTTGTGCCGAAAGTAAGTGCTTATTTTGGTATAAATGAGCCGATTTGGGTGCTGAAATAGCTTGAAAAGGTTTGTTGTTCAAGGAAAAAACCCCTGCACTACTGATAATTTGTTGCTGATTTTTATTGAAAATTAGAGTCGTGATTTCTTTCTTGAAATCGCTTTGCCAGATTTTTTGCTGGGTAGTGTCCGAAAGTGAAGTTTCTACAATCAGTCCGTTGGTGCTTGTAAGCCAAAAAAGATTGGAATGAGTGGCAGCATACAAGCCATTGATGTAAGAGCCATCTAAGCGAGTTTCGGCAATAGGTTTGTAAAGATTGGTACTGAGCGAAGGACAAAACCAAAGCCCCGTTTCTAAAGTACTTATCCAGTAGCTGCCTTGGTAATCTTTGACAATCCCCGTAAATTGCTTATCAGGAAAAAGTAGCTGGGTATTGCCATTGCGAAAATCCCAAAGATAACCTCCCTGTTTGGTACAAATCCAGATATTTCCATCGGGGGTGGCTTTGTAATGAAAAATGGTAATGGAGGCATCTAAGCGAAAGTCGGGCAGGGCTTGCCAGCGGTTATTCTCAAAAATAGCGGCTTTTCTCTCAATATTTTCTCGGTGAGCTAACAACAAAACATCTTGGGTTTGGACAAATCGGCAGGTGCTTCTGATAGGAATATCCCAAGTTTCCATTTGCCCTTTCTCGTCGAGCAAGTAGGCTTTTTGTGGTGAAACGATATGAATTTTGCCCTTAAAAAAAGCAAGGTCTAAGAAATCGGTATACTTTTCTTTGGAGTAAAAAGTGAAAAAAACTTTTTGGGTTTTGAGATGTATGGCAGCTACTTGTTTGTGTGTGAGCAGCCAGAGGGCTTCGTCAGAAACAATAAATTTGAGTAAGTTGCCTTCCAAAACCAAATCTTTGGGAAAGGGAAAGCTATGCAGCGTATCGTTTTGGAGATAAAAAATCTGATTGGCGAAGTTCATTCCCCAGATTTTTCCTTCTTTGTCTTCGGTAAGGTGTGTGAGGTCGTTTTGTCGGCTTTGGATATAGGGAATTTCTTTGGCTTTTTTCCCGTTGAACAAAAGCAAGCCTTTGTCGCTCCCCAACCACATTTGCCCTTTGCTATCGGTAAAAATATCGTAAATATTTTGTGCCGCAATTTGGTAGGGATAATTGATAGCCCGCAGGTAAGGAAACTGAGCATTTGCCTTACCTGCCAAAAGGAAAAGTAATATCAAAAAAATAGGGTATTTCAAGGTTTTGCTTTTGTTGCAAAGCTAATAAAATCAGCCGATAACATCATTTTTTTGCACAAAACGAGCCAAGTATTTGTTGAAGCAAGAGTTTTTTTTGATGAATGGGGATAAGATTTTCTTCAGCAATTTATGAGTATAGAATGCTTGGTAAATGCTATAAAAACAAAAAAGCCCTTGTCAAAGGGCTTCGTAAGTGCTTCATTTATGAGCCCCCTGCCGGGATCGAACCAGCGACCTACTGATTACAAGTCAGTTGCTCTACCAGCTGAGCTAAGGAGGCTTCAAAAGTGTTGCAAAGGTACAGCTTTTTTCTGTATCTGCAAATTTTTTTCAAAAAAAATTTACGATTTTCTCAAAAAAATTTGGAAATGCTTAATTTTGAGGCTCAAAATTTAGCAGTTATGAAACCAAGCATTAAAGAGTTGTTGCAAATTCCTATCCAAAATCAAGAAGTAAGTGTAAAAGGGTGGGTGAGAAACGAAAGAGATAGCGGTGAAGTTGCTTTTATTGTAATGAATGACGGTTCTACGCCTAAAACCTTGCAGATTGTTGTAGATTTCAATAAAATTCCTCGTGAGCAAGTCGCACCTATCAAGGTAGGAGCTTGTTTGCACGTAAAAGGGAGGCTTGTGGCTTCGTCAGGCAAAGGACAAGACCGCGAGGTGCTTGCCGAAAGTATTGAAATTTATGGTTTGGCAAATCCGAATGAGTATCCTTTCCAACCCAAAAAACATAGCTTGGAATTTGTACGAGAAAATGCCCATTTACGTAGCCGTACAGCTACTTTTGGGGCGGTGTTCCGTATCAGGCACGCTCTGGCGTATGCTATTCACAAGTACTTCAACGATAATGGCTTTTATTATGTTCATTCGCCCATTATCACCGCTTCCGATGCCGAAGGGGCAGGTGAAATGTTTCAGGTAACCACTTTACCTCTGCAAAATATACCCAAAAACGAACAAGGAGAAGTAGATTTCAAGCAAGATTTCTTTGGTAGAAGCACCAATCTGACCGTTTCCGGGCAGTTGGAAGCCGAGCTTATGGCTTTGGGGCTGGGTAAGGTTTATACTTTTGGTCCTACGTTTCGTGCCGAAAATTCTAACACTACTCGCCACCTTGCCGAGTTTTGGATGATTGAACCCGAAATGGCTTTCTATGAGCTTGATGACAATATGAACCTTGCGGAGGATTTTGTCAAGTATGTTATTGGTTATGCTTTGGAGCATTGTGCCGAAGATTTGGATATTTTAGAAAAAAGATTGTTGGACGAGGAAAAAAGTAAAAAACAGGAGGAAAGAAGTCCAATGCCCCTTTTAGAAAAGTTGAAATTTGTAACTCAAAACCCTTTCGAGCGTCTTACATATACCGAAGCCATTGAGATTTTACTTGCCTCGCCTTATCATAAGAAAAAGAAATTTCAGTTTGAAGTAAAATGGGGCATAGATTTGCAGAGCGAACACGAAAGGTATTTGGTAGAAAAGCACTTTCAAAAGCCTGTAATTCTTACAAATTATCCCAAAGAAATCAAGGCTTTTTATATGAAGCAAAACGAGGACGGCAAAACCGTGAGAGCTATGGACGTGCTTTTCCCGGGTATAGGCGAAATCATAGGCGGCTCGCAAAGAGAGGAAAACTATGAAAAGCTCAAAAACCGAATGGAAGAGTTGGGGATTTCTACGCAAGAGCTTTGGTGGTATCTGGATACACGTAAATTTGGAACAGCACCGCATAGCGGTTTTGGTTTAGGTTTTGAGCGACTTGTGCAGTTTGTTACAGGAATGGGCAATATTCGTGATGTAATTCCGTTTCCTCGTTACCCCAAAGGGGCAGAGTTTTGATATAAATTTGTTCATTGGAAAATGTCTATTCAAAGACTTTTACGCCCTCATATTGCAGAATTAGAACCTTATGCTTCGGCTCGTGATGAGTACAGCGGGGAAGAAGGTATTTTCTTAGATGCCAATGAAAACCCTATTGGCTCGGTAACAGCGGCAATGTATAACCGCTATCCTGACCCTTATCAAAGAAAAATTAAGGAGAAATTAGCTTTTATCAAAGGGGTAAAACCTGAAAATATTTTTTTGGGGAATGGTAGCGATGAAGCCATAGATTTGCTTATTCGGGCATTTTGCGAGCCTTACACAGATAGCATATTGATTATGCCCCCTACTTATGGAATGTATGAAGTAAGTGCCAATATAAATGCTGTAGCGGTGCAAAAAGTGCCTTTGGATAGCCATTTTCAGATTGATTTGGAAGGAGTAAAAAGAGCCATTACCCCACAAACCAAAATGGTATTCATTTGCTCGCCCAATAATCCGAGTGGAAATTTGCTTTCCCAAGAAGCTATCCGAGAAATTTTAGAAATTTTTGAAGGAATTACGCTCATAGATGAGGCTTACATAGATTTTTGTCCGCAGGCTTCGTGGCTGGCTATGCTGGAAAAATACCCTCGCCTTGTAATTATTCAGACCTTTTCAAAGGCTTGGGGGCTAGCGGCTTTGCGTTTGGGAATGGCTTTTGCTCACCCTGAAATTATTGCGATACTTAATAAAATCAAGCCGCCTTACAATATTAGCAAAACTACGCAAGATTTAGTTTTAGATAGCTTGCGGCAAGAGCAGTTCAAAAATGAAATGGTGGAGCGAATTTTAGAACAAAGGATTTTTCTGGAAAAAGAACTTGCCAAGCTGGCTTTTGTTGAAAAAATTTATCCTTCCGATGCCAACTTTTTGCTCGTAAAAATGCAAAACGCCCAAGCTATTTTTGAGTATTTGCTTTCGCAAAAAATTATTGTTCGCAATCGTGTGAAAGTAGCGGCAGGTTGTCTGCGTATAAGCGTAGGAACAAAAGAGGAAAACCAGATTTTGCTAAAAGCACTTGGGGAATATCAAAAGCAAAGGTAATATTTTGATTTGAGGTAATTGTTGAGGTCTAACTTGCAGTGTAGAAACAGGAAACAGGATTGTTTAGACGAGTAAAATTTTACCTCAAACCTTTGAACTTTTTGAACTTTTGAACTTTTGAACTTTTGAACTTTTGAACTTTTGAACCTTTTGAACTTTTTGAACCTTTTGAACGTAAATAACTACGATTTAAGAAGGCAGTTTGATGATGCGTGTGGTGATAATCATATCCAAACAAAGCATCATAAAGGCTAAAAGCAGGGGATAGTAATATTTATTTGCTTCCAAACTAATTTCTCGTTTATCTTGCAAAATGCCTTGAATTTCTTCCAAAGTTGCTCGCACTTTATCCATATCATTTCGGATAATTTGGTTTTCCTGACTGATTTCAAAGTATTTGCCTTCGGCTTGCTGAACAAAGTTTAGTAAATAGTTTCGGTTTAGTTTGCTGATAACTTTTTCGCCTTTGTTATTTTTCTTGAAACCTGTGGGGGTAAAAATAGGGCTTCCTTTTTCCGAACCCACGCCCACCACAAGCAGATGAACTCCTTTGCGTTTGATGCTTTGAGCCAAAGCATTGATATTTTCGCCCCAATCTTCTCCATCACTGAATAGCACAATAATTTTGGCTTTTTTATGGATTTGGTCTTGGTTTTCGTTCAAAAGTCCTTTTAGGGCAAGTTCCAGAGCATTATGAATTTGAGTGCTTGAATTTTTCATCATTTGAGCCGAAAGAGCGGGAACAAATACATTTTGCAGAAGCGAATAATCTTTGGTAAGAGGACAAAACTGATAGGCTTCTTGAGCAAAAACTATCATTCCCATACGTGCCTGCAAAGGGCTTTCCAAAAGATTTTGTAACTCAAACTTTACCTTTTCCAGCCTTGAAGGAAGTACATCTTGGGCAAGCATAGAAGCAGAAACATCTATCACAAACATTATATCCTTTCCCTGTACCTTTACTTGTTGTTTCTCTTCGCCAATGGTGGGTCCAAGCATAGCTATCACAAACAAGGCAAAATAAGCAGAGCGAAAGAGCATTTTGAGCCAAAAATACCTTCGTAAGGGCAAACCTAAAACTTTTGCCTTTCGGAAGGAAAAAATGAAATACAAAACATAAAGCACGAAAAATAAGGCTACCCCGATAGCTTCAAGGTAGCCGAAATTTACGTAAAAGTTCAAAGATACGTGGTTTTAGAATGTTTGACAGCAGACACAATTTTAGTAGGCAATAATATTGATATCAATGCCTAAAAAGTTTTTGTAATCTTCGGCTTCCTCGCGAATATCCTCATCATCTTCGGGGTGCTTCCAGTTGATTGTTACATTACCGCCATTTTCTTTGTACTCTTTAAGCAGTTTTACAATATCCAAGAAGCATTTTGAGGAGCTGGTGTTGTAATAGGTGAGGTCAAATGTAAAATTTACAGGACCTTTGACTTCCTCTGTATATTGTTTGAGCCAAGCAAGAATTGGCTTATAGAAATCCCAAGTATCTTCCAGATACGATTCGCCTGCGATAGAACATTCGCCAGTAGAAGCATTGAAAGTAACTTGTGGCGTGAAATAGGTGCTTTTTACGCCTTCAATAATTAGGTTTTCCATTGTTTTAATGTTTTTTGTTTAGTTTAAAGATTTTTCTTAACGCATACAGATAGTGCAAAGAAAGATTTTTCTTCGTCAATATCCCTAAATTCAATAGAAATGGGCTGAGCAGAAGTGAGAGCCACTTGGATAAGTCCGATACCTGCTCCTTTACTATTTTCCGTACTCATTGTACCTTGGTCGCGTTGTTCAAATTTCATTTTTCGCAAGGTTTCGCGGTCGGCATTGTTTATCATTTCGCATCTATCCCAAAGAATAGGAATCCATTTTTTATCTACAATGTTACCCGTAGTAAGCGTGTAGTTTTCTTCATCTTGCGAAAGAACAATAGAACCGATTCGGTACGTTTTACCCCCAAGTATAGTAGATTCAGAGGAATAAAAG
>NZ_JBRCWE010000025.1:0-16724 GCF_053497555.1 Raineya sp.
TTGCAAATTTTTTTGCATTTTTTTACAAGTAAGATTTTGATTATCAAACTATTAGATACTTTTTAAGGGACGACTATTTATACTTGTAGAGTAAAAAGTGCTTCTTACAACACCTCTGCGAGTTTGCTTGCAATTTCGCTATCAATATTTTTAGTAGCTTTTTGGTAAGCATCAATGCCTGCTCTTTCAAAAGAGGTATGTCCGCCTTTGATTTTGGGCAAGGTTTGGTTAAAAATTTCCTCTTTGCTCAAATTATCAATAGCTCTTAAATTCATTGAAAGGAAAGCAAAATAAATACCACCGCTTTCTACGCCTTGACGAGTGTCGGATTCCAGCTCTAAAACAACCTCTGCTTTATCGGCACTACTTACAAATACATAACCACGTTTGGTAAGAGCATTTTTGAGCTGATTGGCGAGCAGAGCTGTTCTTTGAGGATTACCCAAGTTTTTCTCTTCACTTCGTATAAACAAAGTAGGTTTTGCCAAATGGATAGTGATACTTTGCGAAGGAGTACGAAAACTCTCTATCAAAAACTTGTAGAATTTATCTTCGCTGTTGCCGCTGATAATTTTGGCAAGTTCCAAAGAAACTTCTAAACGGAAACTATTACGCAAACCTTCCAATTTTTCCAGTAACACGCTTACTTCTCCTTTTTCGGTGCTATTGTACGTTTGTTTTTGTTTGGCGTATTGAGCCACTACGGGCATACTGCGTTGGGGTGTATTTTTGTAAGTGATTTTGAAACTTACCGAAGGCGTTTGGGTAGTTTGTTTTTTGAGCTGAATATTTGCCGAAGGCGTTTGAAAAAGAATATTATCTAAAATTTGCTGAATACGCGTATAGCTTTCGTTGGAAAGCATTACAGAACGTCCCTGCAAATCAGCTTGTAAATTTTCACCCCAATAATCTTTGAGAGCAAGAATGGTTTTGGCATAAAAATCAATAGCAGTGGCAGTTTGTCCTATTTTTTCATTTTCTTCTGCTTTTTGGAAAAAATCAGTAGCTACTGAAAGAGCATTTTGCTGTTTTCGGCGTTTTTGTTCGGCATATTTGCTTTTAGAAAGTCGGTAATATACCCAATAACCTGCTTCTTGTGGATTTTCGTAAGTATCTACCAACTCATACTCTTCAATTTCGTTGCGAACCGTGCTTTTGATAACAGACTCATATTCATCACGGAAGCTGTTTTTTTTATCCATTTGGTATAGTACCGAAGTGCTGGAAATATTCACCTTGATTTCAGAAAGCAAGTCTTCAAAAGCACTATTTTTCGCCGATTGCTGATAGTTGGGCAAGCGAGTAGAGCTATAGCCAATACCCACATAATATTGAGAACTGATAGGCTTCGCAATCACCCATTCAGGTTTAGGTTTAGCTTCTATTTTACTTGTAGTTTGCTTATTTTTTCGCTTTTGCGATTGAGCCGTACAAGCCCATAAGCTAAAAGTTGCTACAAGGATAATATGTAAATAACTTTTCATAGTTCAAGGGTTCAAGGGTTCAAAGGTTCAAGGTTCAAAGGTTCAAGGTTCAAAGGTTCAAAGGTTCAAGGGTTCAAGGATTTAGGGTTCAAACTTCAAACCTCAAACCTCAAACTTTCAAACCTCAAACCTCACTACTTCCCAATAGCTCTATACACGTCAGCAGAAACTTCGTCAGAGATTTGTTTGTAAAGATTTTGTACAAGCTCGTTGGTAGATCTTAGTTCTCGGCGTCCTTGAAATAGCCTATCAAAGCGATTTTTTTCATTATTTCCCCAAAAAACACCATTTGCATCACCGGGAAAAAGGTTGCGGGTATCGCCTTGGTAAGTACCATAACGAACTTCGTCTTTTAGTGTTTTGTTGACAATATTAGAGGCTAAAATACGCCCTGTTTCAGAAGAAATAAGCTGATACTCAAAAGTAACATTGATATCTTTATCGTTGTAATACTCGCGATAGGAGGTACGGCGGTATTTGGTTACATTCTGATACTGATTGGTAGTAGAATTCCACTCTTTGGCTTGGTAGCTCTCGTAGGCGATTTTCTCTTCGCTACGCAACCTACCTACGTTTTCGGTAAAATTGGTTACTTTGCCAATCAAAACGGCTTTTACACCCAAAAGATTACCTACTTTGGCGGCGGTAGCCTCATCTACATTGCCCGAAAGACCAAATTTTTGTTCGTCAAGAATAGTTTGCAAGTTTTCTCTATCCACTAAATCAATGAAGGGACTTTTGAGAGCCAAAATAGAAGCTACTACATTGCCCTGAATGGTGCGTTCTATGCCATTGTAGCGTGTATAATTCTGGAAAGGAAGTACCGAAACGGTGATAGCGGCTTCTTTGCGGGCTTTTTCACGCAAAACGCTGGCATCTTTATAGGATTTATCATTTTGGTAGATTTGGTCAAAATAATAATAGGCTTGCTTGTAATTTTTAGCTTGCATTTCGGCAAGACCATTTCTATAAAGAGGCTCGTTGGCAGAGGTGCGTTTGAGCGTTTTTACATCTTTGTAGTTGGGGTCTAAGTTTTTGATTTCAGCAAGTATGGGGTCGGCGGCTTCAAAATTTTCTACGGCAAGCAAGTCAGTAGCTTGCTTATAGAGAACATCTAAATATTTAGCTTTGGACTTTTCAAAATATTGTTCGTATTGAGGGGGAGCCGAAAGCTCAATATTATACCTGCGAACCTGCTCGGCAAATTCTTGGGCTTTGAGGTAGGCATAGACTGCCCCTTTGTGGTTATCGCTGGCGTGAGCCTTAAAAACATCACTTAGCCGATTGTCATAAACAATTTGCCCTGTTTTTTTGAGAGCAATCTTTGCATCAATATAATCGGGTCTGCGAGATAGCGACTGCAAATACATTTGCGAGGCTTCATCATACATATTGGCTTGCTCCAATTTTAAGCCTTTTTTATAGTAGCTTTTTGCTCCGGAGCAAGCATACAAAAAGGCTGAGAAGGAAATGAGGATAATGTAAAACTTTTTCATACATTCGGGGTTGTTTTCAGCAAAAATACTATAATTATTGTGCCAAAATTGGTAATTTTTTACAAAAACGCAAAAGTTTTTTATAGAACTTTCTGGAAAATTAAAAAAAATGCAAAAAATAATTGCAGATTTTTTTTGCAAGTTTGCGGGCTTCTCTTATATTTGTGCATTAAAACATCAAAAAAATAGCCACGTATGAAAAAGCTGTTTTTATCTGTATTTTCTTTTTGCTTGATAAGTGGAGCTTTTGCTCAAATGAAAATGGGTTCTTGGTCTATTGGAGCGGGGCTGGGAATAGGAAACTATTTTGGTGATATAGTACCCAAAGCCAATGATTTGAGTACAGATTTACGTTATACACGTCTGAGCCCAAGTATTGATGTTGCCTATCAATTCACTGAGCAGTTTGCCGTAGAATTTGACGTGGCTTGGATACGTTTGCTTTCTTCAGACTTTCAGACAGCAGACCCTCGTAACGTTAGACACCGCTATCGTTTCTTGCGTAATCAGAATTTCAGAAATGATGTTTTTGAAGTAGGTATCACAGGAGAGTGGGATTTCAAACCTACTATCGGGGGGATTTTCCGCAGACCTACGTGGCGTCCTTATGCTTTTGCAGGAATTGCAGGGTTTTATCATAACCCCAAAGGAATGACACCTGATGGCAGATGGGTAGATTTGCAACCTCTGCGTACCGAAGGACAAGGTTTGCAATCTACGGCTACACGTCCTGATGGTTCTATCATTGAATATCCTAAAAAGCCTTATTCACTTTTCAGCGTTGCTATTCCCTTTGGTGGAGGTATCAAATACAGATTGAGCGATAATTGGGATATTGCTTTTGAAATTGGTTATCGCTTTACATTTACCGATTATCTTGATGATGTGAGTGGAAACTATGCCAGTGCCGCTGATTTAGCCGCTTTCAATCCTTTATCGGTAGTAATGGCAAACAGAACCCTTGAACCTCGCGACCCTATTTCGGGTAAAGATAGAGATTTTGACCCTGTGGTGCAAGGTACTAATGGCTATGGCGTAGATGAAATAGGCAGACCTACCGTAAATGGCTTTGGTAGAGCAGGCGACCAAAGAGGAGACCCTCGCGATAGAGATATTTACATTGTTACCACTTTTCGTGTGCAATACTTTATGGAACAAAGAGGCGTTAGATGCCCTAAATTCCGTAGAGTAAGAAGGTAATAGGTTTGGTAAATACAAAAAATTCTTTATTCCCTCCAAAAATATTGTGAGGGATTTATTTTTTGGCAAGATTTTAGATTTATTTGAAAAGATTTTGGAACTTAAAGGTTAGAAAAATGCGAAAAAAAATAGCTTGGCTCGTAGTTTTTGCAATCTTTCAAAGCTATCTACTCAATGCTCAAAAATTTGAGATAGGGGCTTTTGCAGGAGGAATGTTTTACAGAGGAGAGGTTTCTAAATTTAGTTGGCGTTCGCCCGGAGGAATGGCAGGAGTGATGTTTCGTCAGAATTGGAATGGGGCTATTTCAACACAACTCTCTGTATCCAATGGCAATATACAGGCAAGTGATAAAGATAACCCTAACGATGCCCTTGCTCGGCAAAGAGATTTTTCTTTCAAAACCCGCATCTTTGAAATCGCTTTCTTGGGGCAATATAATTTTTATGATTTTGGACATTTTACGGATAGTAGCCCTTGGACACCCTATATTTTTGTGGGAGTAGCGGCTTTTAATATGAGCGTCCAAAATATTGCTGATGGCACGCTTCCGCCTTACACTCCTTTGCAAGTGGCTATTCCTTTTGGTGTAGGGGCTAAATTTATGGTCAATGAAAACTGGAATATTTCATTGGAATTTGGGGCAAGGAAAACCTTTACCGATTATTTAGATGATGTGTATGTGCGTTCAGGTAGAAACCCTAATCTTTTTTCGGGAAACCCCAATAATAAAGATACTTACTTTGCCCTGAATTTGGGAATTAGCTATGTGTTCCAAAATTCGCATTGTCCTACACTTTACAAAGTAAAACGCGGTCGTCTGAACAGATTTTTGCTCTGATATGCAAGCCAAAGTTATTATTCCTCAAAATCTTTTGGAAGTTATTTTGCAACGCCTTTGCCAAGAGCTAATTGAAAATCATAACGATTTTCAGGAAAGCGTTTTGATTGGCGTTCAGCCCAAGGGCATTTTTGTAGCCCAACGTATAGCTTCTGCTTTGGAAAAAATATTGCAAAAGCAGATACCATTAGGATATTTGGATATTACCTTTTTCAGAGATGATTTTCGCAAGCGTGAAAAGCCTCTCTCGGCAAATACTACTAAAATTGATTTCTTGATTGAAGGTAAAAAAGTTATTCTGATTGATGATGTGCTTTACACGGGCAGAACTATTAGAGCCGCTCTTGATGCTATGCTTGCCTTCGGCAGACCTCATCTGGTAGATTTGCTCGTACTCATTGATAGAAAATATGCTCGCGATTTGCCTATTGAAGCCAGATATGTAGGTAAGGCTGTGCATACTTTCGCAAGCGAACGCGTAAAGGTACAACTCAAAGAGCAAGGCTTTGAGCAAGATAGTATTTGGCTTGAAAAAAATCCTTGAAAAATCCTTGACAGGCTTGTTTTTTTTATCTATCTTTGCACACTCAAAAACGGAGAATGTAGCTCAGTCGGTTAGAGCATCGGTTTGTGGCACCGAGGGTCGTGGGTTCGAGTCCCATCTTTCTCCCAAATTTTCCTAATATCTGACCTAATATAAATTTGCATAGAAAAGATTTATGTATTGCATAAATCTTTTTTCTTTATGCTAAAATCCCAAAAACATCAAGCTCATTCATTCAATCATACTACCATATTTTATGTGGATTATTTTACAAAAAGAAATTCGTTTGTTTTTTAGCTCTCTAATTGCCTATATGGTTTTGGGGGCTTTTTTGGTTGCTATGGGGCTTATGGTTTGGGTATTGGATATAGGTGGGCTTACCGTGCTCAACTACGGCTATGCCGATTTGAGTAAGTTTTTTTTGGTTTCACCTTTTATTTTTATGTTTTTAGTGCCTGCTATTACGATGCGTAGCTTTGCAGAAGAAAAGAAATCAGGGACGATTGAACTGCTCTACACGCGTCCGATAGGAGAGTGGAGCATACTCTTGGGGAAATATGCGGCATCTGTATTACTACTGCTTTTTGCATTACTGCCTACTTTGCTATATGTTTATTCGGTGTATGACCTTTCTACGGTAGAAATTAAAAACAAACAAACAGGCGAAATAGCATTGAAAAACACAATGGATCTGGCAAGCATCATAGGCTCTTATTTGGCTTTGGTACTTTTGGGGGCTACTTTTACTGCCATTGGTATATTGGCTTCTTCTCTGACCAAAGACCAAATCGTAGCGTTTATTTTGGCAGTTTTTTTGTGTTTTGTGCTATATTTTGGCTTTGAAGGCATCAGCCGTATTGATGAAACCGCTGATTTCGCTTATTTCATCAAGCAAATAGGCATAGATTTTCATTATACAGCAATGAGTAAAGGGCTTATTGACTCACGCAATTTGGTTTATTTTGTCGTACTTATCGGTTTTATTCTTTTTCTTACCAAACTCAACCTTTCAAAAAGAGCCTGATAAATATCATTAAAATTTTTGATTTTTATTACACTTAAAATTTTGTTTGCTTTTAAGCCTTTTATCGTCTGAATTTTTGATAGCAAATCTGATTTTATTGATTTTAGCAACATTACTCTTTTCAAATAAACTTTTTTTGAAAGTATTTTCGGAAAAAGAAGTAAAATTTTTTCAAAAAAATTTGTAAAATATCTCGTTAAGTATTACCTTTGCAAGGTAAATCTACAAACAAAATGAAACCTATTTATACATTTGCACTTATTGCTCTCTTTTTATTTTCCAATGCCCAAAGTGGTGAAATTCAGTATCAACCTGTAAAAGGTTATGCTTTTGTAGGTGATGACCAAGATATGTGCCAACTTTTTTACATTATTCATAGCGAACAAGAGTGGAATACGCTATTTAAGCCATATCCTGGGCATTATGTAAAAGAAATTACCAATATTGATTGGCAAAAATATAATGCCATTGCTACCGTAAAAACAGGCAAAGATGCTTGGCGTTTGGAAGCAAAACGCTTGGAATTGGACGAAGGAGAGTTTATTTTTGAGTATGAAGCTCAAAAGACCGATGAAGGTTTAGGTTGGAAAAACGCTACCCCTCTTGTAATTATCGCACCCAAAAAGAATTGTAGAGCGGTACAATTCGTAGAAAATGGACGAATGATTAAAAAGCTACACAATTTTTCAAGTAAGAGAGATTTCTAAGAAAATAAAAAAGGCAGGTTTTCCTGCCTTTTTCTTTTACGCTATACTCACAAATACCTCATTCCCTCTGATTTCAATAATTTTGACCTTTTTCCCTGCATCTATTAGTTCGCCGAAAGTTTGTACTTCGGTGCGTTTGCCATCAAACTCTGCAATACCCGAAGGGCGTAGAGCTGAAATAGTAAAACCTTCTTGCCCTACTTGTAAGTAAGATACAGCAGTTGGGATTATTTTGGCATCATTTTCGGTATTGAGGGCAAATTTTCGCCATACTTTCTTTTTATAGCCCCAATAAAATATAAACACTAAAAAAACAATAGAACCCGAAGCCGTCAGTATCCCTACTTTACTACCATACTCGCTAAACGCATACCAAACGCCTACCGCCATTAGCAGAAAGCCAAGCAGACCTACAAAGGTAGTTCCCGGTATAAAAAGCACTTCTATTACAATCAGGGCTATGCCTACCAAGATAAATAGACTGATAATTGCAATTTCCGAAAGCATAGTTTTATCTTTTTTCTTGCAAAATAACGCTTTTCACGAAAGATTTTATATTTTTGCTCAAAGATTTTTCTTAGGTTTTTCGGTGATGAATGTCAAAAAATCCATACTCTTACGCGTGCGTATTGCTTTTTTGGCAATGCTCGCTGTGTCAGTGCTTTCAGTGGCTCGTATGGCATATTTACAAATGGTGCAAGGCAAAAGGTGGGAAAAGCGTTTTGCCGAACGAGATATTCGTTTTCGCAAAATTCCTGCTATGCGGGGTAATATTTATGCCAGCGACGGTAGTTTACTTGCTACTTCTTTGCCTTACTATCGCGTAGCCATAGACCCCACTTTGCCCAATGATGAAGACTTTAAGAAAAATATTGATTCTCTTTCCAAACTGCTCGCTAATTTTTTTCAAGACCAACCCGCTTCTTATTACAAAAAACTCATTACAGAGGCTCGTAGTGCTAAAAAGCAATTTGTGTATCTCAACAACAAACGCATTGATTATCTTGCCAAACAGCAAATAGCTCAATTCCCTTTGTTTAGAATTCAGAGCAAAAATCGTAAGCGTACTACCGTAATTTTTGAACCCGAATTTCAGCGTTTTCGTCCTTTTGGTATGCTTGCTTCGCGTACCTTGGGCTATGCCAGCGAAGATTCCAGCAAAATTGTTGGGGTAGGTTTGGAATATAGTTTTCATAAATATTTGGCGGGAAAATCGGGGCAGGCTCTTTTTCAGAGAATAGCAGGTGGCAACTGGATACCCTACCAAGCGGGTTCTTATATTGAACCCGAAAATGGTTATGATTTATACACTACGCTGGATATAAACATTCAAGATGTTGCCCAAGATGCTCTATTAGAGGCTTTGGTGGAAAATGATGCAGACTTTGGCTGTGTAATTGTAATGGAGGTTGCCACAGGCGAAATTAAGGCAATGGCAAATTTGGGTAAAAATGAAGATGGCTCTTATAGCGAAAATTACAATTATGCCATTGGAGATAAAGGTAGTACCGACCCTGGCTCGGTATTCAAACTAGCTTCAATGATGGCACTGCTGGAAGATAAAGCCGTAAAAATCACCGATTACGTAGATACCGAAGAGGGGGTGAAAGACTTTTATGGTGTCAAGCTCACCGATGTCAAAAAAGGAGGTTTTGGCACTATCACTGTGCAAAGAATGTTTGAAGTTTCTTCCAGCATTGGTATAGCCAAGCTCATCAATGACCGTTTCAGGCACGAGCCTATGCGATTTATTCAATATTTGGAAAAATTTGGTTTGAATACACCACTGGATTTCCAAATGGCAGGAGAGGCAAAGCCCTACATCAAAACCCCCAAAGACCCCACTTGGAGTGCTACATCACTTCCTTGGATGTCTATTGGTTATGAAATGAGAATTTCGCCTCTGCAAATGCTTGCTTTCTATAATGCAGTAGCTAATAATGGGAAAATGGTTCAGCCCATTATCGTAAAAAGTATTCGTGAAGCAGATGAAGCCGTGCAAGAGTTCAAAACAATTACGCTCAAAGAAAAAATCTGTTCCGATAGTACCATAATGCTTCTAAAAACACTTTTGGAAGGAGTTGTGGAACGAGGTACAGCTCGTTCTGTAAGAAATTCGCTCTATAAAATTGCAGGAAAAACGAGTACCTCTCAGAAGTTTCGTAATGGCAAGTATGTAAAGGCGTATCATACTTCTTTTGCAGGATTTTTCCCTGCCGAAAAGCCCAAGTATAGTTGTATTGTCGTGATTGATAACCCCCGTGGCGATAAGCAGTATGGTGGAGATGTCGCCGCACCTGTATTCAGGAAAGTAGCTGATAAACTTTTCTATCAAGATGCCGCTTTGCAACGCTCTTTGGGACTTGGTGGTATGCCCAACAACAATTTTATAGCAGTGCATAAAAACGGCTACCGAAATGTTTTACACGAGGCATATCTCAATTTGGGAGCAAATGTTAAAACCGATAGCACCAGCGATTGGGTAAAAAGTGTATTTAGCCCCGATGCTTCTATTTTTTTACAACCTTCGGAGCAACGCAAAGGGTATATGCCCGATTTGAAAGGCTATACGCTTCGCGATGCTCTATTTTTGCTTGAAAATAGAGGAATACGTGTGCAAACCGAAGGAGCAGGCAAAGTCTATTACCAGTCTGTAAAGCCGGGCAGAGGGATTGGCAGAGGCGATAAAGTGTTTTTGAAATTGCGTTGAAAATTAGTTTTTTGAGCAGAAAAGTATTAGTTTTGTGGAAAATTTTGGCAAAATTGCTTTTTTTACCAAAAACACCTGTTTATGAAAATTACGCCTATTGAAATTCGTCAGAAAACTTTTGAGAAAAAGGCTTTCGGGGGCTATGATAAAGATGAAGTAACAGCTTTTTTGCAAGCACTATCGCAAGAATGGGAAAAACTCAATAATGAATTGCGTGAAACAAAAATACGCTTGGAAATAGCAGAAAAAGAAGTTTCACAACTTCGTCAGGTAGAAAGTTCTTTGTTCAAAACGCTCAAAACAGCCGAAGATACAGGTAGCCATATCGTAGAACAAGCCAAACGCGATGCCGAACTGAAAATCAAAGAAGCTCAACTCAAAGCAGATGATATTTTGAATGATGCTCGCCTGCAAGCTAAAACAATGATTCAGAAGGCTGATGTAAAGGCGAAAAGTCTTATGCAAGATGCTATCAATGAAATGAAAAATATTCGCCACGAATGTTTGATGTTGGATTCTTATCGCGATAATCTTATCACCGACCTAAAAAATTGGGCTTACTCAATGCTGGATAAGGTAAGCAAAAGCGAAGAGCGTAATATTTTGGAAACTTTTGATAGTAAAATTAAAGAAGCAGAAGCCATTTTGGAAAAACATCAGCAGGAAATTGAACAACTTACTGAAAAATACAGCGAACCCTCTAAAACAACAGAAGAGCCTCCCAAAGAAAATTTGGCTAATTTTTTTTAGCACGCTTAAACCTTTAACTCCTAACCTTTAACCCCTTCTTATCTATGTTACAAAATTTGATTTGGGTATTTTTAGGCGGCGGATTGGGTTGTGTAAGCAGGTATGGGATAAATGTATTGGCTACGGCTATTTTTTCTACACGTTTTCCTTTCGGAACGCTTGTTGTAAATATTGTTGGCTCTTTTTTGATAGGGATTTTTTTTGCCTTACACAAAGAAAGTGCAGAACGCTTGCGTTTGTTTGTTGTAACGGGTTTTTTAGGGGGCTTTACAACTTTCTCTGCATTTAGTTACGAAACCCTTGCCCTTGCCGAAAAATCGTTGGAGTATGCCTTTTGGAATATTCTTTTGAATGTTATAGGCTCGTTGGGGGCGGTTTTTTTAGCTTATCGTTTATTTTCTTGAAATTTCAAAGGGAAATGCACAGCATTTGCCACAATGATGAGGTCATAGATTTTGTAGCGAATTTTGGTAGGTAAAATTTTTAGAAAATTGTACTTATCTACTACATTCACCCAAAACCAGCCTGCAAAAAATCGGTAAATGAGTTTTTTGATGCCCTGGGCTGGTTTATAGCTATACTGATTGTAGGCATAGCGTTCAGGATAAAGCTCTTTGAGTTTCTCGTGTGCTTTTTGGTATTGTTGTTGGCGTTTGATGTAGCTTTGGCAAGTAATAAAATCATCGTGCCAACCAATAATTTCAGGGTTAAAATAAATGGCGATACCCTGCTCAATAGCCCTTTTTCCCAAATCATAGTCTTCGGCATCGGTGAGTTTTTCGTCAAAACCGCCTAATTGCTCAAATAATTGTTTGTTCAAAGAGCAGTTGGCAGAGGTGAGAAAAAACTTATCGGCAGGCATAGGTTGCTTGCTAATTACGCTATTGCCCCAGATTCGGCTCAAAATGGCTTTGTACTTTTGTAAATCATTTTGTAAGGCATTCCAATCTTCTATTTGGTTGCCTACTAAAATTGCATTTTTCGTGATTTGATGAAAATCCCAATGTTTTTGTATGGCTTCAGGTTCTAAACGCATATCGTCATCTACAAAAACGAGCAAATCGGCAGAGGCGTTTTTTACCCCTGCATTTCTTGCCCCTGCACGCCCTTTATTGGCTTGATAAATGGTTTTTAAGGGAAAATTGAATGGGGTTTCTGCAAGTATTTTTTGCGTTTCATCAGTAGAGCCATCTATTACTACAATTACTTCAAAATCACGGAAAGTTTGTTTTTCCAAAGAATGAAGCAAGTTCAAAATCTTTTTTGCACCATTATACGTTGGTATAATCACGGAAACTTGCATAGATTTGCGGATATGCTTTTTTTGTTGTTACTTGGCATAAGATTTTGCACAAAAATATGAAATTAGCCCTAAAAGTTGCAGGAAAATATTTTCTTTCCAAAAAACGAAATCTTTTTATCAACATTATTTCTGCTATTACGGTCATTGTAATTGCCCTTGCTACAATTGCTTTTATTGTTTTGCTTTCAGTTTTCAATGGTTTGGAGGCACTGATGCGTAGCCAATACAATATCCTAAACCCCGAACTTAAAATTTCTCCTGCCAAAGGTAAATTTTTTGTTTATGATGAAAAAATTAAGCAAAAAATTGCTTCCGTAGCAGGTATAAAAGTAGTTTCGGAGGCAATAGAAGATGATGCTGTTTTTCGTTACAAAGACCGACAAATGGTAGGGAAAATAAAAGGGGTTACCAATAATTTTGCAGAACTAGGAGGCATAGCCAAACAAGTAAGAGCAGGGGAGTTTAGGCTTTATGAAGGAGATTATGCTCGTGCAGTAGTAGGGTTGGGGGTGTTTCAGATGCTTACAATGAATATGGCTGATGATGTACTAGAAATTTGGTATCCGAACCGCAAGCAAAAAATCTCTATGACTGAAAAAGATATTCGCAAACTGGCTCTTTTGCCTTCGGGGGTTTTTGAGGTAGAATACGAACACGATGGCAAATATATTATTGTACCCATTGAATTTACCGAAGAGCTAATGCAATACGAACACAACGAAAGAAGCTATTTGGAACTTGCGTTAAAAGAGAAAAAACAAATTCCCAAAATTCAGAAAGAGTTGCAAAAGGTGCTGGGTGAGGACTTTTTAGTGCAGAACCAAGAGGAGCAACAATATGAAATTTTGAGAGCTATTCGTATTGAAAAACTTGTTACGCGTATAGCACTTTCTTTTGTGTTTCTGATAGCTTGCTTCAATATTTTCTTTTTGCTTTCTATGATGGTCATTGAAAAACGCAAAGATATTGCAGTATGGCAAGTTTTGGGAGCTGAAAAGCGGTTTATCCGAAGTGTTTTTATTGGACAGGGGTTAATGATTGCCCTAACAGGAGGCATTTTAGGGTTGGCTTTGGGCTATTTGCTTTGCTTTTTCCAAGAAAAATATGGCTTTGTAAAAATGAACATTACTTCTACGATTGTTGATGCCTACCCTGTGAAAATGGATTGGGTAGATTTTGTTTTTACGTTTTTTACGATAGTTGTTTGTACTTGGATAGTTTCTTTGTTCCCTGCTAAAAATGCCCTGAAAACAGACTTACGTGAAAATTTGTGAGTTTTATGAACGATTTTAGCGAAATTTTAAGTCAGTTGCCACAAGAAGCGGGTATCTATAAATTTTTTGATGCCAATGATACCATTATTTACGTAGGCAAGGCGAAAAATCTTAAAAATCGGGTGAGTTCGTATTTTGTAGGACTGCAAAATCATAGTCGTAAAACGCAAAGACTTGTTTCGCAAATTCAGCGAATAGAATATGTAGTGGTAAATTCGGAATTAGATGCTCTGCTTTTAGAAAATGCCCTTATTAAAGAATTTCAGCCCAAATACAATATTTTACTCAAAGACGATAAAACTTATCCTTACATTTGTATTACCCACGAGCCTTTTCCGAGAGTTATTAGCACTCGCCGTTTTGAACGAGAAAAAGGTACGTATTTTGGTCCTTATGCCAATGTACGTGCTATTAACGACCTCTTGGAACTTATCCGAAAACTTTACACCATTCGGACTTGCTCTTATCATCTTTCGCAGGAAAATATCACCCAACGCAAGTTCAAAGCCTGTTTGGAATTTCATATTCAGAACTGCAAAGCCCCTTGTGAAGGGTTGCAAAGTGAAGCCAATTATTTGGAAGATATTGAGCAAATCAAGAAAATTTTGAAAGGAAATATCAAGGCAGTCAGAGAGAAATTGGAGCAAGAAATGTATGCTTATGCCACAGAATTGGCTTTTGAAAAAGCCCAAGCCTGCAAGGAGAAAATAGAACTTTTACAGATTTTTCAAGAAAAATCGCAGGTGGTAAATCCCCATATTACTGATGTAATGGTGCTTACGGTGGCTACTGACGAAGAAAGTGCCTTTATCAACTTTTTAGATGTACAAAATGGTACTATTTTGCATACTGAAACGCAACAAATTGAAAAAAAACTTGATGAAACTGCCGAAGAAATTGCCCTTTTAGCCATTCTCAATTTACGAGAAAAGTACAATAGCCCCGCCAAAGAAGTAATCAGCAACATAGCTATAGCTGAAAATCCTACGGATTTACGTTTTTTTACGCCCCAAGTGGGAGAAAAAAAGAAACTTTTAGAGCTTTCGCTGAAAAACTTATTCTTTGCTCAAAAAGAACATTTGCGAAAGCAAGCAGAACGCAAACAAAAGTCTTTGGAAAGCACCCAACGCATACTGGAAACTTTGCAAAAAGACCTTCGTTTGCGTGAGTTACCCACCCATATTGAGTGTTTTGATAATTCTAACATTCAAGGTACAACCCCTGTGGCGGCTATGGTTTGCTTTCTGAACGGGAAGCCCTCAAAACGCAATTATAGGCACTTTAATATCAAAACCGTGGTAGGAGCGAATGATTTTGCCTCAATGTATGAGATAGTTTTCAGGCGTTACAAAAGGCTGTTGGAGGAAAAACAACCTTTGCCGCAACTGGTAATTATAGATGGGGGTAAAGGGCAACTATCTGCCGCTTGCAAGGCTTTGCAAGATTTGGAAATCTATGGCAAAATGGCAATTATTGGTATTGCCAAAAAGTTAGAGGAAATTTATTTCCCTGATGATGAGCTACCTCTTCATCTTTCCAAAAAATCGGAATCTTTGAGGCTTATTCAGCAAATTCGCGACGAAACGCATCGTTTTGCCATTACATTCCATAGAGAAAAGCGTAGCAAAAAGGCTTTTGAGAGTGAGTTGGAAAGTATCAAAGGCATTGGGGAAAAAACAATGCAGAAATTGCTTGGACATTTCAAGTCGTTGGCAAATATCAAGCAAGCAAGATTTGAGGAAATTGCTTCGGTGGCGGGCAAGAAAGTTGCGGAGCTTTTATGGAATAGTTTGCAACAAAAAGAAAATTGATTTTCAGATTTTTATTGTAAAATTGATATTTTTTTTGCCAAAAAATTTGGAAATAAAAACCGATTGCACTAATATTGCAGTCCCAAAAGCCAAAAATGCCTAGGTGGCGGAACTGGTAGACGCGTACGACTCAAAATCGTATGCCTTCGGGCGTGCCGGTTCGATTCCGGCCCTGGGTACATTAACTTTATTTTGTTAGCCTTCAAGCCTATTGAAGGCTTTTTTATTTGTGTAAAAAGCCTTTCTTTCATAGTCTAATACAAATAAGTTCCTTACTATTAGTTTTGCAGTAAAAAGTCTATGCAATACAAAAAATGAAAGTTCGCTTCTGGTTTCGCAAGTGCCAAACCAATCCCAAAAATCAAGTTGGCACGCTTTACGTGTATGTTACGCTTAATGGCATACGCTCACGAGAGTTTAGCACAGGTATTAGCGTAGAAAAAAAGCAATGGGACGCTAAAAACCAAAAAGTCAAGGGCAATTCTATTCTTACGCAAGAAATTGAAAACCTAAAAAACACAATCCTGAAAGCCAAACAGAAACTTGAATTTGAAAAGAGCGATTTTACGGCTAATGATGTGCTTGAATTGGTTTTCAATAGTAGAAACAAACAGCTTCAACCTACTTTTCTGCAAATTTGGCAACAATTCTTTGAGGTAAAGCAAAAGCAAGAAAAGTGGAGTTACAACACAATCCGTAATCACAAAACTATGCTGAAAACGTTTAGCAGATTTTTGCAAGAAAAACAACTTGAAAATATTTTGCCCCAAAACCTCAAAAAACTACATCTGCAAGAGTTTATTATATGGTACAATCGTAGTAAAAACGTTACGGCAAGAGTTATTGCAATGGTGCAAAGAGTTTTGCAGTATTGTATAGATTGCGAAATAATTCACGAAAGCCCGTTATTGCATTACAGCATTGAAAGAGAAAATCGCATTGATAAAACTCACCTGACCGAAACAGAACTTGAAAAATTGGAAAACTATCATACAGAAAATTTAAGCCACGTCAGAGCCAAAGATATTTTTCTTTTTTTGTGCTATACAGGGTTAAATGTTTCGGACTACTTTCGTTTTGCACAAAATCCGCAAGCGTATATCAAAGAGAGTTTTATCATTATGAGCAGGCAAAAAATGGAAAAGAAAAGCAGTCAGAAGGCTTATATTCCTATCACGGAAAAAACGCAAGCGATTTTAGAGAAATACAAATATCAGTTGCCAACCTTCAAAAACCCGCAAACTATCAATAAAATTTTGAAAGAACTTGGGCAAATTTTACGGATTGAGGCAAAAAAAATGCGTACCAAAGTAGGACGCAAGACCTTTGCTCACTTTTGGCTCAATAGTAATATTGACCGCAAAGCCGTCAGCAAAATGCTTGGACACGCTAAAACTACTACATTAGAGCAATATTATGCTGATGTAGATTTTGAATTTGTGAAAAGCCAAATCCTCAAAAACGCCCCTGAAATATAGAAAGGTAAATCAAATTTATTGTAAGTTTCTGTAAAACAATGAATTTACATTTGTAAATAGCAAAAAAGTACAAGAGCTGAAAAAGTTTACATTTGTAAATTAAG
>NZ_JBRCWE010000026.1:0-8467 GCF_053497555.1 Raineya sp.
TAATCTATGACCAAAAAACAACGCTATAAGTATCTTTTAGACTATTTTACCCAAAACTTTCCCGAACCTACAACCGAACTTCAATACGAAAACCCCTATCAGTTGCTTGTGGCAGTTATTCTTTCGGCACAATGTACCGACAAAAGAGTGAATGCTGTAACACCTGCTTTATTTGAGCGTTTTCCCACGCTTCAAAGTCTTGCAGAAGCTACTTTTGAGGAGTTGTATCCTTACATCAAAAGCGTTTCTTATCCCAATAACAAAACCAAACACCTCATAGCCGCCGCCAAGCGTATTGTAGAAACCTACCAAGGCGAAATTCCTGAAACTATTGAGGAACTGCAAACTTTGCAAGGCGTAGGCAGAAAAACAGCCAACGTTATTGCTTCAGTGATTTACAATCAGCCTGCTATGGCAGTAGATACCCACGTTTTTCGGGTTTCGCACCGATTGGGCTTGGTTTCGGCAAAAGCCAAAACCCCTTTGCAAGTAGAAAAAGAACTCACCCAAAATATTCCTGCCGAGCTAATACCCAAAGCTCATCATTGGCTGATTTTACACGGCAGATATATTTGCACAGCTCGCAAGCCGCATTGCGAAAAATGTGATTTTAAGCAAATTTGTACTTATTATGCAAAGCAAAAATCGGTTACACAAAGCGAAAACGCATAAAAACCTTTAAGCTATTTTTTCCAATACACTTCGGCAAGTTTTTGCAAATATTTGCCAATCATATCAAATTCTAAATTCACCTTATCGCCTACTTTGAGCTGATGAAAATTCGTATGCTCGTAAGTATAGGGAATAATAGCCACCGAGAAGCGATTTTTTTGAGAATTGACCACGGTCAGGCTCACGCCATTGATAGCAATAGAGCCTTTTTCAATGGTAATATTGGCAGAATGAGAGCTATATTCAAAAGTAAAAAGCCAACTTCCCTGCTCATCTTGAATATCGGTACAAGTACCGATTTCATCAACGTGTCCTTGAACAATATGCCCGTCAAGTCGCCCACCCATTAGCATAGCCCTTTCCAAATTTATTTTATCACCTACTTTCCAAGTTGTCAAATTAGTTTTTCGTAAAGTTTCCTGAATAGCCGTTACTTGATAAAGGTCTTGCTGATTGGTATGCGTAACCGTCAGGCATACGCCGTTATGAGCAAGACTTTGGTCAATTTTCAGCTCTTGAGCAAGCGGCGTTTGCAGGGTAAAAATCAAATTTTCTTGGTCTTTTTCAATTTTTTCTACTACGGCAAGTGTTTCAATAATTCCAGTGAACATTGTTTGGGCTTTTTAAGGAAATTTTATAGCTTTCAGCAAGAAACAAACGTAAAACACGCAAAAATGTTTGAAAGTCGCAACCCTTTTACCCAAGAACTCTATGCCAATTTTGCGGCAATAGGCGAAAAAGAATTAGATGTAAAATTACAAAAAGCCCACAAAACCTATCAAGAATGGCGATTTGTACCTTTGGCAGAGCGAATAGAGCCAATAAAATTTTTAGCCCAAAAACTTTTACAAAACAAAGAACGATATGCTGAACTTATCAGCAAAGAAATGGGGAAAATCATCAAAGAAGCCCGAGCCGAAATAGAAAAATGTGCTTGGCTTTGCGAATATTATACCCAAAATGCTGAAAATTTTTTGTCGGAGGAATGGATAAATACAGGAACGCACAAAAGTTATATCCGATACGAAGCATTAGGCGGTGTTTTGGGCATTATGCCTTGGAATTTTCCCTTTTGGCAAGTTTTCCGTTTTGCCATTCCCACTATGCTGGCGGGCAATATCGTTTTGCTCAAACACGCCCCGAATGTACCTTTGTGTAGCATAGAACTTGAAAAACTTTTTCAAGAAGCAGGTTTTGGCGAAGGAACATTCCAAAACCTGATGATAGAAACTGATTTGGTAGAAAAAGTAATTGCTTCGCCTGTCGTACAGGCAGTTACACTCACAGGTAGCGAAAGAGCGGGCAGAGCCGTTGCCAGCCTTGCAGGAAAACATCTGAAAAAAAGTGTAATGGAACTTGGCGGAAGTGATGCCTTTATTGTTCTTGCTGATACGGATATTGAACTAACAGCCCGAAATGCCTGCACGGCTCGTATGATAAACAACGGACAAAGTTGTATTGCCGCCAAAAGGTTTATTGTACTCAAAGAAGTATATGAGCCATTTTTGGAAGCTCTCGTAGAAAATTTCAAAAAACTTCGGCAAGGTAACCCCCTCAATGAAACCAGCGATTATAGCTGTTTGGCAAGAGTAGATTTAGCCGAAAATTTAAGCAGGCAAGTAAAAGAAAGTTTGCAAAGCACCAACCAACTGATTTACGGCAAAACAGAAAATCAAGGTACTTTTTTTGAGCCAACCATTCTGCAAGTAAGCGATTACGATAGCCCTGCCTTTCGTGAGGAGCTGTTTGGAGCGGTGGCTTCGGTAATTTGTGCCAAAGACGAAAAAGAAGCCATTAGGCTTGCCAATCAGAGCAGTTATGGTTTGGGAGCCTCTATTTGGACAAAAGACTTGGAAAAGGCTGAAACGCTCTCTAAACATTTAGAAGCAGGAAGCGTTTATGTGAATAGCATCGTAAAATCAATGCCGCAATTACCTTTTGGCGGAGTAAAAAATTCGGGCTATGGACGAGAACTTTCCGTAGCAGGTATTCGTGAATTTACCAATATCAAAAGTATCTTGATTGAAAAACAACTATGACACAACTTTTACGCAAACTATACAAAGAGGCTTCCGAAAATGAGAGAAAACTCAAAGAGTTTGAGCAGGCTATTCATCAAGAAAATATCAGCGAAGCCGTACGCTATGCCTATCAAGGAGCTTTGCAGGCTCTTAAAGGCAAATATAGCTTTCTGCCCGCTATAAAACTCAACTTTTTTTGGGAAGCAAGCAGTTATTTGCAGAAAGCCCTTGCCCAAGAGCCTGAAAATGTAGAAATTATTTTTTTGCGTTTCACCGTAGAATGTGGCGTTCCTTCGCTAATGAGCTATGCTTTGCATTTGCAAGAAGATAGAAAAAAAATCATTGCTCTTTTGCCTGAAAGTCGTTTGGAAGAGGACTTCAAGAAAGCCATAGCCGAGTACCTCATCAAATCGGGCAAATGCACTTTTGCAGAAAAAAAAGTTTTACAAGAAATTGGCGGTTAGCCCAATATTTCTTCCAAAGCCTTGATTTTGGCTTCTGCATCAGCGAGTTTTTTGCGTTCATTTTCTACGATTTCGGGTTTGGCATTGGCAACAAATTTTTCGTTAGAAAGTTTTTTCAACACGCTTTCGCGAAAACCTTTGTAATATTCTAAATCCTTTTTCACTTGCTCCAAATCTACTTCTACGGCTATTTGAGCAAAAAACTCTTCTGTTTTTACCAAAAACTTTACCGATTGGGTAGGCTTCTCCTCTACAAAGCCAATCCGAGCCGTTGCTAACTTCTCAATAGTTTTTTGCCATTTTTGTAAAATCTTTTCATTTTCAGATTTTTTTATGGCAATTTCTAAAATTTCTTTGGGCGAAATTTGATGAGCATTACGAGCATTACGAATTTGCGTAACTGCCTCAAAAGCAAGCTCGGCTTCTTGGAGTATATTTTTATCAAAACGCTCACTTTTAGGATAAGGAGCAACGCAAATGCTTTCCCCTTCTTGGCGTGGCTGAATATTTTGCCAAACTTCTTCGGTAATAAAAGGCATAAATGGGTGCAACAGACGCAAAAGTGTATCAAAAAACGTAATGGTTTGCTGATAAATCTGCTCATCAATGGGTTTGCCATACTCGGGCTTGATAATTTCCAAGTACCAAGAGCAGAAATCGTCCCAAAAGAGTTTGTAAATAGTCTGCAAAGCCTCTGAAATACGATATTTGGTGAAATGGTCTTCTATTTCGGAAAGGGCTTCGTTCAAGCGGGCTTGAAACCAAGAGATAGCTTCAGTTACTTGTCCTTGCTCCAAAGCAGAGGGAGCTACTTGCCAAGATTTGATAAGGCGATAAGAATTCCAGATTTTATTGGCAAAGTTGCGTCCTTGTTCGCAGAGTTTGGAATTGTGTGAGTCGGGGCTGTTCAAAAAGGCTTCTATATCTTCTTTTTTCTGCGATTTGGGAACAGGTGTATCAAAGAGCAAATCATTTCCTGCCGCCGAGCTGAAAAGCACACCAAAACGCACTCCATCGGCACTATACAATTCCATTAGTTTAAGTGCATCAGGGCTATTGCCCAAAGATTTGGACATTTTTCTGCCCAGTTTATCTCTAATCAGCCCTGTGAAATATACATCTTTGAAGGGCTTTTCTTTGCGAAACTCATAGCCTGCCATTATCATTCTAGCAACCCAAAAGAAAATAATATCAAAGCCTGTTACCAAAACATCTGTGGGGTAATAGTAGCGAATATCCTCGTTTTGGGGGTCTTTGAAGCCGTCAAATACAGAAATAGGCCAAAGCCAAGAGCTAAACCAAGTATCCAGGACGTCTTCGTCCTGACGAAGCGTAATATCTTTGCTTTCGGGATAGTGTTTTTTGTATTCTTGTAAAGCCTCCTCATAAGTTTCGGCTACTACTACATTGCCTTTATCATCATAAAAAGCAGGAATTTGCTGTCCCCACCAAAGCTGACGAGAAATGCACCAATCTTTGGGGTTTTCCATCCAGCTACGATACATATTCTTGAACTTATCGGGGAAAAAGCGAATGGTATCGTTCATCACATTTTCGTAGGCGGGTTTGGCAATATCACTCATTTTGAGCCACCACTGCATAGAAAGTTTAGGCTCAATCACTGCACCTGTTCGCTCAGAAGTGCCTACCTGATGTTTATAGTCTTCTACTTTTACCAAAAGCCCTGCCTCTTCCAAGTCCTTGATAATTTCTTTTCTTACCCAAAATCTATCTTTGCCTACGTATTTGGCAATGCCAACCGCCTCGGACATTGTTCCGTCATCGCCAATGGTATCAATCGCAGGCAAATTGTGCTTTATGCCTATTTCGTAGTCAGCAATATCGTGAGCAGGTGTAATTTTTAGCGTACCTGTGCCAAATTCCATATCCACATACTCATCGGCAATGATAGGCACTTTTCTATTCACCAAAGGCACGATTGCCTTTTTGCCTATCAAATGCTTGTAACGTTCATCATTCGGATTTACACAAACAGCTACATCACCGGGTATAGTTTCAGGACGAACCGTAGCAACCGTGAGATAATCATCAGCCCCCTCTCCTTCTACCAATTTATATTTGACATACACCATTTTAGACTGCGTTTCCTTGAAAATTACCTCTTCATCGGAAAGGGCAGTTTTGCCAACAGGGTCCCAATTCACCATTCTGACACCTCTGTAAATCCAACCTTTGCGATAAAGATGTACAAAACTCTTGATAACAGCCCTTGAAAGTTCTTCTTCCATTGTGAAACGTGTTCTGTTCCAATCGCAAGAGCAACCAAGTTTTTTGAGTTGTTCAAGGATTATTCCGCCATATTTTTCTTTCCATTCAAAAGCATATTTCAAAAATTCCTCGCGTGTTAGGTCTTTCTTTTCAATGCCTTTTTCTTTGAGCATTGCTACTACTTTGGCTTCGGTAGCTATGGAAGCGTGGTCGGTGCCGGGCACCCAGCAGGCATTTTTACCCGACATTCTTGCCCTACGAATCAGTACATCTTGAATGGTATTGTTGAGCATATGCCCCATATGCAATACGCCTGTAACGTTAGGCGGTGGTATGACAATCGTAAAAGGCTCTCTACTATCAGGTTTGGAGGCAAAAAAGTTATGTTTTAGCCAATAGCTGTACCATTTTTGTTCAACTTGCTGTGGGTCGTATTTGGTAGAAATTTCCATAATATTACGAAAATAAGTTAAAATTTAGAGGTTTTTGGTTTGTGGCTTGAACTCTAAACATTAAAAACTTCAAACTTAAACCATTTTTCAGAGATTTTGAGAAAAAATCAAAAAATCAGTTTCAATACATTTCGCCTGCAAAACTACAAAATTTTTGAAAGTAGAACGAGGTTTTAGATTTTGCTTTCGAAAAATTACACCCCAAACATCTAACATTTACGCTGAATTTCTTTACTTTGCTTTTTGGAACAAATATTTACCCCAAATATTATCAGATATGAACGCTTTTGAACAAGTAAAACAAGTTTTAGCCGAATTAGAAAGTTTTGTTATTGAAAATCCCAAGCAATTAGAGGAATTTCGTTTGCAGTTTTTAGCCAAAAAAGGGAAAATTCCTGCTCTAATGGAGGAGATTAAAAATATTGTTCCCAATGAGCGAAAAAATTACGGAATGGCAGTAAATGAGCTAAAACAAAAGGCTGAAAGTATTTTCAAAGAGAAGCAAGAATTTTTTGAAAATGCAACCGTAGCTATACAAGCCCCTGTGGATTTGACCTTACCCGCCGAGCCTTATCAGTTGGGTTCTACGCACCCGCTTACGATTGTGAGAAATCGTATTGTAGAGATTTTTGAACGTATGGGTTTCAATCAGTCGGAAGGGGGCGAAATTGAAGATGATTTCCACAATTTTACAGGGCTGAATTTCCCTGAAAATCACCCTGCTCGGGAAATGCAAGACACCTTTTTTGTGGAGAAAAATCCTGATATTCTCTTGCGTACCCATACCTCTTCGGTGCAGATACGTGTGATGCGTACCCAAAAGCCTCCTTTACGGACTTTTTCTATTGGCAGAGTATATCGGAACGAAGCTATCTCGGCAAGGGCTCATTGTATTTTTCATCAAGTAGAAGGCTTTTTTATTGATGAAAATGTGAGCTTTGTAGATTTGAAGCAAACACTATATCATTTTGTTAGGGAAATGTTTGGCAAAGAAACGCAAATTCGTTTTCGTCCTTCTTTTTTCCCTTTTACCGAACCCAGTGCCGAAATTGATATTTCTTGTCTGATTTGCAAGGGTAAAGGCTGTAATGTATGCAAGCATACAGGTTGGGTAGAAATTGGCGGCTCGGGAATGATACACCCCAACGTTTTTTCAAATTGTGGTATTGATAACGAAAAATACACAGGCTTTGCCTTTGGAATGGGTTTGGAGCGTATCACAATGCTCAAATACCAAATCAAGGATTTACGCCTATTTACCGAAAACGATTTGCGATTTTTAAGGCAATTTGTATGAGCGGCATTACTTTTGAGTTGGGGGAGCATAAAGGCAGAAAAGTGATTTTTATTCGCTTCCCCTTTGATAAAACTACCAATGAATGGGTAAAAGGTCTTTCGGGTGCAAAATGGAGCAACACGAATAAGTGTTGGTATGTACTTGATAATGCTTTTTACAGAAAAAAGTTTGACTTGCCCTTGCCCGAACAAATTCCTCAGACGAAGGCTTGGCATCAGCTCTGCGAAAACAACCAAGAGGCTTTGCGGAAATTAGTAGAAACTTTGGAACTCAAAGCATATAGCACTTCTACTATTAAAACCTATCGCAATGAATTTGCACAATTGCTTTATTTGCTCAAAGACTATGATGTAAATGATTTGGACTCTGAAAAATTGAGGAGTTACTTTTTGTATTGCATCAAATTCTTGAAACTTTCTGAAAGTACCCTGCATAGTCGTATCAACGCAATAAAGTTTTATTTTGAGCAAGTATTGAAACGTCCTAAGATTTTTTTGGAAATCCCACGACCCAAAAAACACCAAAACCTTCCCAAGGCTCTTACGGCGAAAGATATTCAAAAAATATTTGAGGTAACCACAAATTTGAAGCACAACACCATTTTGAAGCTCGTGTATGGAATGGGCTTGCGAGTAAGCGAAATTGTTGGACTTAAAATCACGGATATTGATAGTGAGAATATGCGAGTCTTGATTGAAAAAGCCAAAGGCAAAAAAGATAGATATGTCAATTTGCCGCATAGTATTTTAGAGCAATTAAGGAGCTACTGGCTGGCTTACAAACCCAAAGTGTACTTATTTGAGGGGCAGTATGGGGAGCAATATAGCATTCGGAGTGTGCAACAGATATTTAAGAACGCTCTCAAAAAAGCGAAAATCAACAAAGATGTGGGTATTCATAGTTTGCGTCATAGTTTTGCAACACATCTTTTAGAGCAAGGGACAGATATTCGGTTCATACAGGAACTTTTAGGGCACAAGGATATCAAAACCACACTACTCTACACGAAAGTTAGCAATCAGGCGATACAAAAAATCAAAAGCCCTTTGGATACTCTTGACAACACAAAATAGCATTGCGTATTTAGATTGCCTCAATCTATTGCTCTATACACCAAAAAAATCTCATATTTGTATTCATACAACATAACTATCTGATTTTGAGAAATAATTTTTTTCAAAAACGTTTTGGAAATTTCAAAAATATGGTTATTATTGCGTATATTTACAAGTTATGCGGCAGCTTAAAAGACAACACCAAACGAACAGACAGATAAAAAATGAAATCAGAAAATAAACTCGCAGGACTTGGACTTTTGACAGCAATTTCGGC
>NZ_JBRCWE010000027.1:0-9553 GCF_053497555.1 Raineya sp.
TTTAATAATAAAGCAATTATATTTAATTATAAAAATGGAGAGATAATTTTCGCAACTAATACCGGACCACAGCCCGAAGGTATAGAATATTATGATAATTTAATTTTTACAGCAAACTCTGCATATGGAGATTTTAACTGGACGCATCCCGATGCCGAAACTATTTCGGTAATAGATATAAACACTCGAAAAGAAATAAAAAAAATCAAAGCAAACGTAAATGTAATAGAATTGAAAATAAATAAAAGGCTGATTTTGCAAAGAACATACTTGGTAATAGAAAAAAATAATCCATAAAGAAATAAAGACAGCTTTTGCCCATTCGGGGCTTTGGACAAATTTTTCTTGCAAAAAACTTTTCCACTTGGCAGGAAAAAGGTATAAAAAGTAAGCCAGAACTATCACTAAAAAGACTTTATGATAGGCTACCAGTATTTCTGCTGCATTTTCCCAAGCAAATTGCTTGGTGATTTTGAGCAGTATAATTTGAGCTACCTCAAAGGCAGAAATCATTTTACCATTACCTACTTCAATAGGATTTGCTCTAAAAAATATCCAAGCCAAACATACAAAATGAAATGTAAGAATTTGAGAAAGAAAGTTCCAAACTTTACTTTTCTGCAAAGCAAGTTTTTCGGCAATGGGCATCCAAGACTTATGTACCCCCAAAGCCAAGCCGTGCATAGCTCCCCAAACAATAAAACGCAAGTCGGCTCCGTGCCACAGCCCCCCCAAGAGCATTGTAAGCATAAGATTGGCATCGGTGCTTAGGGTGAGTCTTCGGCTACTGCTCCAAATTGCCGAAAGCCACATCAAAAAAACAAACACAATGCTAAAAAAACTAATCAGGGCTTGTTGGGTATAGAGAAATCCCGCCCAAACAACTAAAATATGCAAACCTGCATAACCCCAAAAATCTTTGAACTTACGAATCCATAAAAGCCAAAAAATAGCACTCAAACCTCCAAAAACAAGTGAAGCAGGCTCTAATCCGTCTAAAAGCAGTGCAATGGCTATGCCTACCCACAGCATAAGATACGTGAAAAATGATGCCTTACGATTGCCCCCCAAAGAAATATACAAATAGTCGCGAAGCCAAGAGGATAATGAAATATGCCAACGCCGCCAAAATTCTGTTATATTGGTACTATGATAGGGCTTTAGGAAGTTCAATGGCAAGCGGAAGCCCAAAAGCAAAGCCAAACCTGTCGCAATATCGGTATAACCTGAAAAATCAAAGTAAATTTGCAAGGCAAAGCCATACACGCCCAAAAGATGCTCAAAACCTGAATACGTGTAAGGGTTTTCAAAAGTGCGACTTGCCCAATTCAAACTAATATAATCGGCGAGAATTTTTTTGGTCATTCCTGCAATAATCAGCCAAAAAGCCCGACCTATTTCCGTTTTTTCTACCGAATAAGGCTCTTGGATTTGGGGTAAAAACTCCGTAGCACGTACAATAGGACCTGCTACCAACTGCGGAAAGAAACTCACAAAGAGTGCAAAATCTTGCAGATTCCGAGTAGCAGATATTTTACCTCTATACACATCAATCGTATAACTTAAAGTTTGAAACACATAAAACGAAATGCCCACAGGCAAAAAAATCTGACTAACTTCAAAGTTTGAGCCTGTAAGCACGTTTGAAAGTTCTGCCAAATAATCTTTGGCAACCCAATTCGTTCCCAAAAGCCTATTCAAAAAATTAGTAAGCAAGTAGGCATACTTATAGTAGGCTAAAATACCCAAATTACAAAGCACGCTCAAAAATAAAAAAATGTTTTTAGTGAAGCGTTTTTGGGCTTTTGCAATCCAAAGAGCAAAATAAAAGTCGGTAAGGGTGCTAAAAATAAGAAGCCAAAAATAAAAGCCACTGGATTTGTAGTAAAAGAAAAAGCTAAATACAAGCAAAATAAAATTTCGTAAAGCAATTTTTCGGTAGGTGATAGAAAATAGTAGAAAAAGCAAGCCAAAGGCTATCCAAAAACTTTCTTGCAGAAAGTCCCAAGGGGTAGTAGAATGATAAGCGAAGAAGTTGAAAAAGTCTTGTAAAGTCAAGAAATTTATATTTTTTGCCAAAAATCAATTACCTAAATCCTGTTTCCCTATTGCAAATGAAACCTTTGGGTTATCAAAATTGTATTACGCTACATTTTCAGGGCTAATTTGATAACTTCCTCTACGGTAGCATTGCCATCTTTGAGTTTGAGAATAGCTTCTACATTTTTTTCAGCAACATTGCGAGCAAGCCCTAAAACAACGAGTGCCGTAATAGCTTCTTCTTTTACAGACCTGTAAAAAGGTATGGGTTGGGCAGTTTTTCCGCTTTCTACGAAAAACTCTTTTTTCATTTTGTCTTTAAGTTCCAAAACAACCCTTTGAGCCGTTTTTGCTCCTATACCCTTGATAGCCTGCAAGGTTTTAATATCTTCGTTGGCAATAGCTTGCTGAATTTCGGTAGGGCTTGCCGAAGAGAGCATTACTAAAGCTGTATTTGCTCCAATGCCCGAAATATTGATAAGCTCTAAAAAAAGTTTCTTTTCTGAAAGTTCTGCAAAGCCAAAAAGATTATGAGCATTTTCTTGCACCTGCAAATACGTATGCAAAAAGGCTTCTTTTTCTACTTCGCCAAGCAAGCCAAAGGTATGCAAGGAAATTCTGATAAAATATCCTACGCCTGCGGTTTCAAGAATAGCGTGTGTGTGTTCTTTGTGCGTTAGTATTCCACGAATATAGGCAAACATTGAAAGTTGAAGGTTTAGAGTTCAAAAGTTGAAGTATTTGAGGTTACTACTGTTTTTTCAGGTTAGGAATGATGAAATGAATTTTTGTTCCTTTGCCAAGTTCTGACTCCAAAGAGATTTCCCCACCTAATTTGTGGATAGCTTCTTTTACAATGTATAAGCCCAAGCCCGAACCAGCGAGCATATCATTGGCTCTGTAAAACATATTAAACACTTTATCCAAGTGGTCTTTATGAATACCTATGCCATTATCTTGTATGCTTACCTTGGCTTGTTTGCGTGTGATTTCTACGTTTACATCAATGAAAGGCTCTTGCTGACGCATATTGGCATATTTGATAGCATTGGAGAGCAGATTGTTGAAAACAATATTCAAACGGCTTTTATCGGAGTAAAAGGGTATTTTACCCTTGATTTCAACGAGTTTTGAAATGCGTTTGGAATTTTCCATATAATTGTACTGCTCAAAGCAGTTTTCAATGAGTTCTTGAAATTGAATTGCTTCGGGCTGAATATCCAAACGAGCATTTCGGGAATAGTCCAGAATATCTTTGATAAAATTATCCAAGCGGCGAATACTTTTTTCTTGCAAACTCAAATATTCTTGAATTTGGGACATATTGTCGGTCATTCGGGCAAGTTGAATAAGCCCTAAAAGCGAGGAAATAGGGGCTCTGAGGTCGTGAGAAACGCTATACACAAACCTATCCAGCTCCGAATTGGCTTTGCTTAGCTCTTCATTCGCCTGACGAATTTTTTCCTCGGCTATTTTTCTTTCGTGAATATCCAAGGTAATACCCGAAACCCCCAACAATTCGCCATTTTCTCTGATAGCTTGGGCTTTGGTCAGAAACCACTTGTAATTATCCAAATTTTTTTGATATTGACGAAGTTCTAACTCGTAATTATCAATTTCTCCTGCAATTACTTTATCAAAATATTCGGCGAGTTTATTAGTATCCTCGGGGTGAATGTAGGCTTTAAGCTCTTGGCGGTCTTTGGGGGCTTTGTCGGTATCGGGGTTCATTCCAAAAGAAACAAAAGTTTGCCTTGACCAAAAAATTTCACCTGTTTTGGCATTGATGTACCAAGAACCCATTTTAGCAAAAGTTTGAGCATCTTCAAGTACCTGATTGGCTTTTTTGAGTTCATTTTCTTTTTGGCGAACCAGTTCCAAAGTGTTTTTCAGGCGTTCTTCGCGTTTGGCAAGCTCTTCGTTGAGGCGTTTTTCGGTTTCAAGTGCCTGAATAATTTTCTCCTCTGCCAGGGTTTGTTGCGTTACGTTGTGTATAATCACTAAAACGGCATTGATAGTAGGCTCACGAAGCAGGTTTTTGGCTTTTATTTCCATCCAATGAGCCGAGCTATCTTTATACACAATGCGGAAAGTAGTACGAAAGAGTTTTCGGCGGGTATTGATGACTTCAAAAAAGATTTTTTGAGCAAGCGAAGAATCGTAAGGGTGTACTAAATCAAAAAAATTCTCGCCGTGTAATTCATTGCTCTGAAAGCCCCAACTTTTATGAGCCGCAGGCGAAGCGTATAAAATGGTAGCGGCTTCATCAAGCAAAAGTACCGAATCTTCTAAATTTTCAATGAGCAATTGAAACTTTTTATTCTGACTATCCAACAGCTCCTCTACAAATTTATCCTGACTGCTAATATCTCGGAAAATAACACAAACATAAGACTCCCCCTCATTTTCATCATAAAAAACTTCTGCTTTTACGGGCATTGTAGAGCCATCTTTTTGCAAAAAAAGCGAAATCATTTCGTAAGGCTCGGGGCTACGCTGTTTCACTTCAATCAGAAAGCGTTTCCAAGTATTAGGGTTTTTCTGTTGGGCTAAATCATTTTCTATTTCTGAAAATTTTTTGCTACGAATTTCCTCTAAACTATTGTAACGCAAATATTTGAGAGCAGAACTATTGGCTTGCAAAATATTACTACTTTCTACATCTACAAACAAAACGCCTTCGCTGATTTCTTGGAGAACTTTTTGCAATTTGGGAGCAATGTGGCTTCCTGTTTCCGAAACTTGCAAATAAATAGACCAAAGCCATTGTTTAGGCTCTGCGAAAGGAACGATTTGCGTAAAAAGAGGCTTTCCCGAAATTTTGTAGCCCAAATCGCCTATCCAAGTTTGTTCAGGCAATTTTTCTACAAAAACATCATTGAGGCAATTATCTAAAAAGTTGAACTTACCGAAATTTTTGCTTGAAATCTGGAAAAGTTGCTGGGCTAAAGCATTGGCTTGCAGAAGCACTCCCTTTTCATTGATAATTATCCCCGCACACGTATCTCCTAATGCATTGAGCATTTGTTCTGCTACTGAAAGCATAGCAAGGTTTGTTTATGGTGTTTTGAAATAATTTTATGCGTTTTTTGCCCGATTTTTTTCAAAATCTGCTGAAAAAGCCTTTAATTTGGCACTAAAATACAAATTTTTTGAAAAAACAACCATAAAATTTCAGTTATGGGACACGACCAAAAAGATTTACACAAATTTTCTGTAGCGGGGGCTTTGGTTACGCTGGGTATTATTTTCGGAGATATAGGAACTTCACCGCTTTACGTGATGTCGGCGGTTATCAGCACAATTGAAAAAAATGGGGGAGTAGCAGACAAAGATTTTATTTTCGGAGCAGTTTCGGCGGTTTTCTGGACGCTCACAATGCAAACTACACTTAAATATGTAGTGATTACCTTGCGAGCCGATAACAAAGGCGAAGGTGGGATTTTTTCGCTCTATACGCTGGTACGCAGGCGTGCCAAATGGCTGGTAGTGGTCGCTATGATAGGCGGTTCTATGCTTCTTGCCGAAGGAATTATCACACCCCCCATTTCGGTAGTTTCAGCCATTGAAGGTTTGCGTCAAATCAATCCTGATATAGAAGAGACACATATTTTGGTATTGGCTACGCTGATTATCACTTTTATTTTCTTTCTGCAACGTTTCGGAACCTCTTTTGTGGGCAAAAGTTTCGGTCCTATTATGCTCGTGTGGTTTAGTATGTTGGGAATTTTGGGAATTTTTCAAATTTTGCGTTATCCTGAAATTCTGAAAGCTATCAATCCCTATTATGCCTACCAAATGCTTACAAAAATGCCCAATGGCTTTTGGATACTTGGGGCGGTTTTTCTCTGTACCACAGGGGCAGAGGCTTTGTATTCAGATTTGGGGCATTGTGGTAGAGGAAATGTGCGGGTAAGTTGGAGTTTTGTGAAAACAATGCTTTTGCTAAATTATTTTGGGCAAGGGGCTTGGCTTATTTCACAAACGAAAATCAAGAGTGGTATCAATCCTTTTTATGGTATAATGCCCGAATGGTTTGTATTTACAGGAGTGATTATCGCCACACTTGCGGCAATTATTGCCAGCCAAGCCCTTATTTCGGGTTCATTTACGCTTGTCAGCGAGGCAATACGACTCAATCTTTTCCCCAAACTTAAAATCAATTACCCTTCTAAATTCAAAGGACAGCTTTATATTCCAAGTGTGAATACAATGCTCTATTTGGGTTGTGTGGGGGTGGTTTGGTTTTTCAAAGAATCGGCGGCGATGGAAGCGGCTTATGGGCTTTCGGTAAATACTACAATGCTGATGAGTACCATTCTGCTTTCTTACTTTTTGCAATCAAGGCGTGTGCCTCGGTGGGGAATAGCTATTTTTTTGATGATTTACGTTGCCATAGAGCTATCTTTTTATTCTACCAACCTTATCAAATTTGCTCACGGTGGTTATGTAACGTTTGTAATTGCTTCGGCGATTGTTTTTGTGATGTGGGTGCGTAGCCGAGCTGTGGAAATCAAACGCAGGCTGACTGAATATGTGAAAATTACTGACTATTTGGAGCAAATCAAAGAATTGAGCAAAGACATCAGTGTACCCAAATATGCTACGCATCTTGTTTTTTTAAGTACAATGCGAAGCGATGATAAGGTAGAGCAAAAAATTATCTATTCTATTTTGCAAAAACAGCCCAAACGTGCCGATATTTATTGGTTTGTGCATATTGAAGTAACAGATGAGCCTTATACAATGGAATACCGAGCCAAAATTCTTGCCGATAACGATTTGGTGAAAGTAGAGTTTCGTTTGGGATTCCGAGTAGAGCAAAAAGTTAGTTTATTCTTGCGGTTGGTTATTCAGGATATGGTACGCAATGGCGAAATAGATGTACGCAGTCGTTATCATTCGCTCAAAGGCAGAAACGTAATTGGCGATTTCCGTTTTGTAATTTTGGAAGAGGTGCTTTCTTCGGATAACGATTTGCCCTTCATTGAACAATTTATTCTCAATACCGATATAAGCATCAAAAACCTGACGGCTTCGCCTGAAAAATGGTTTGGCTTGGATACCAGCCTTGTTACCATTGAAAAAGTGCCACTGGTTATCAATCCTATTCGTGATATAACCCTGACAAGGGTGCAATAAAAACAAAGCCTCTGTTTGTGGCAGAGGCTTTATTTTTTTATGCTGATTGCTTTACTTTATCCACAACCGCCTTGAAGGCTTCGGGGTGGTTCATTGCCAAATCAGCAAGTACCTTTCTGTTCATTGCTAAACCTGCCTTGTTGTACATACCCATAAAACGCGAGTAGGAAAGTCCATACTGACGCACACCCGCATTGATACGAGCTATCCAAAGGCGGCGGAAATCTCTTTTGCGTTGCTTTCTATCGCGATACGCATATTGCCAAGCTCTTTCTACGGCATTTTTGGCAACCGTCCAAACGTTTTTACGTCTGCCAAAAAAACCTTTGGCAAACTTCATCATTTTTTTTCTTTTAGCACGAGAGGCTACTACATTTACTGAACGTGGCATAATTTTTTGTTGTTTTTTGATTTTTGGCGTTGCAAAAGCAAACTTTTAGCCAAGAAATCGGGTGAAACCATAGAACCAAATAAAATTTTTTGTGTGAATTACAGATTCAAAAGTGCCTTCACACGGGGCATATCGGCATCAGAAACAAGTGTAAAATGCGACAAACGACGCTTTTGTTTGGTTTCTTTTTTGGTAAGAATGTGGTTTTTGTAAGCGTGCTTGCGACGAACTTTACCTGTGCCTGTGATGCGAAAACGCTTTTTCGCACCCGAATTGGTCTTTACTTTGGGCATTTTCGTACAAGTTTAGTTGAACAGAAATTTTGAGGGGGCAAATTTAGTAAAAAATTTTTCTTCTGCCAAAATCTATAAGGATTATTTTGGCAAAAGATTAAGCATATTAGAAGTGGCTTGGGCAATCAGCGAGCCGTTGAGGTGTAAAATTTCCCCTTTCATCTGAATAATTTGTCTGCCTTTGCGAATAGCAGAGGCTTTGGCTACAATGGTATCACCTTTTTGGGCTTTACCAATAAAATCTATCGCTAAATTGATGGAAACCGAAGGATAGGGTTTTTCCATTGCCGCTACCGTCATACCAATTACTTCGTCCAAAATAAGGGCTTGCACGCCTCCGTGCAAAAGTCCCAAAGGGTTACACATATCTTCACGAACCAAAATGTGCATTTCGGCAGAACCTTCCTCAATCTGTTTGAGCGTTCCGTTTATCCATTTCAGTACAGGAGGAGCAAAATCAGGTATAGGCTGATTGATAAAACTTTGAAGTGTCTGTAAAATCGGATTCATAGATTTTGAAATATTAGGGAGCAAAGGTAAGAAAATTCACTTTTCTTTTGCCAAAAATTTATGAAATCAATTTTTGGTATGGTTCATTTGTAATTGGTTAGATATGGTGTGCAGTAAGGAAACATAAGCAGGATTTTAGAAAATAGATGTCGGACAGAAAAAAATTGGAGATAAAGCTCTTAAAGGCTTGAACATCAAACGCTGAACTTTTAGAACGTAAATAATTACGTTCATTCGGTAGCAATCAATCTTTTAGCACACAATATCTGATAGAAAAAACAACAAGTAAATTCCTGTCAATATTGCAAATCATCTAAATTAAGGTATAAAATCATCTGTTTTTATTTGGATTTTTTCTAAATAGTTTCTATCTTTGTTAAAAATTTGTGAAAATGGAAAGTAAAGCATCGTGGATAGAGCTGTATCGCAATAAGAAGGGGGCTATCTATCAGTGCGAAAATACTCATCGTTTTGTGGTAGAATTTGGCGGTACAAGCACTTTTTTTACCTTTCAGCAGTTCAAAGATTTTGGGCGGGTGATTGCTCAAATCAATTTGAATGTAATGTTGGAACGCATTGAAAGAGCCTTTGATGTAGAAATTATCTATCTGCCCCAAAATGACCAAATCTATCAGTTAGAAATTTGTGAAGTTTATTATCTGAAAGATTTGCTTGCAGGGGCAAAGGCTTTTTTGGAGCTAAATAGCCTTTTGCACGAACTTGGCATTAGTGCTTTTGAAACAGAAAATTGTTCTACTGCTTAAACATTTGAAAAATGGGCAAAAAATATGAAATTCCTTCCCAAGTAGTTTGTATGTGTATGGGAAGCAAATGCCGAAAATATAACAAAGACTATTACAAAGATTTGAAAGATGCTCTCAAAAAAAGCCATTTGCATCATCAGGTAGAAATTTTGAAAACAGATTGTACAGGACGCTGTAAATTAGCTCCTGTGGTTTGCTTTCAGCCTCAGAATCGCTGGCTCATAGATTTTTCTGAAAAAGAGTGGCAAAATAACATTCAGGAACTATTGGAAATTAAACTATAAAACGAAAAAAGGGCTTTGATGCAAAGCCCTTTTTATTTTTTACCCCATCAGTTGAGCAATAAGGCTGGCACTAAATATGGTGAGCATTGTCCAACCGATTACCCCTTCTATCACTACCAAATACCTTGC
>NZ_JBRCWE010000028.1:0-40166 GCF_053497555.1 Raineya sp.
GCCGAAAGGGTATTATCAAACTTTTTTTCTTTTTTGTACTTTTCAAAGTTATCTTGAATAATATGGGCGGCATTGAGTATTTTATCCCAAGCACCCACTAAAAAGCAATCATCGCCTCCTGAGAAAACGGGATAAATAAAATGTTTCTCGATAGAGTCTTTTAGGAGATTATAAATTTCTATTTCGAAAAAGTCAGTCAGGTTTTGGGAATTCAGTTTGTAGTCTTTTTCTTCTTTATCTCTGAAAAGTGAGCCTAAATTATCCACATCCATAGCAAGGGCGGCGAGTTTTTTATCGCCTGTGGCATTTTGAGCAATTTCATCAAATTCTACGATACCATTGCTTGTGGTAGGCATTTTATTGAGAACTTTTCCTTCAAATTGCAAGGAGTCTTTTTCCCGAAGTTCAAAAGTAAAACCTGCCTTGCTGAAAGGGTTATTTTTTTGACAATCATTTTTAATTACATATCCGCTACTTCTGACCAAATCTTGGGTAAATTCCTCCCATTTTTTGCTTTTTACGGGAGAAAAATCATATGCTTCGGAATGAAGTGGTTTTTGAAGTTTTGCGATATTTGCCTTTTGGGCAATTTTTTTCATATCTTCCCTAAATTCGCCTTTACTTTCTACAAAGGCAAAAACAGGAAAGATGTTTTCTTGCAAAAATTCTTTTTGAAAGTTTTGGATTGCCTCGTTGAGTTTTTCTTTTTCTGTTTCAAAATAGGCAAAAAAATTGCCTCCGCCTTTGTAAATGAGTTGTGGTGAAGCTACTTTTTGGGCGAAATATTCATAGGCAATTTCTGTAAGAGCAAAAACGTAAAAAGAACGAGCTTTGAGCTGTCGGGCGGCACCATCGCTGGGAACATCAAAAATAAACCCCTGTATGCCTGAAATATCACATTTCAAGAGAAATTTTTGAGGCATAGCATTCAATTTTAAGCAAAGCTATCAGAATTTATGAAAACTCCAAAAGATTATGAGAAAATTTTCGCTGAAATTTGATTAAACATAATGAGAATTTACAAAAAATTATCGGTGCTGTTTTTTTCTTTACCGATAATTTCTTTATCCAACCACTTTTGGTCGCGACTTTTGAAAATAATCAGACTATCGGTATCGGTGTCCATAATTCGAGAAGCCCTGCCGAGCAGTTCATTGAGTTTTACTTCGCTAATTTCTCCCTCAAAAACCGAATTTTGTATCCAATGCAGATACTGCCTGCAAAGTTTGAGCATCTTGCCTACCCTTTGCTCACCACAATCATATACCAAAATAACGTACATAGGTGTTTCTTTTGCTAACTTTTCAACCCTTCAAGGGATAATGTTTTTTATTCTACCACCAAATTTTGAAAGGTTTATACACTTCCATTTCCAAAATGTGCTTAATGAGTTTGTAACACTCCAAACGCACCAGATATTTATAGCTTACGTGTTTATTGAGTGTTCGGTGCTGTATAGTTTCTTTGAGTTTTTCGTCCCAAGCCTTCACAAAAGTTTTCTTGCCTGTTTCTTTCAAAACACAATAATTTAGATTTTTGTCAAAATCTTTCTGTTGAATTTGTTTTTTGTTCAAAAGCGAAAAAATCAGCCTATCTACGAGAATAGGCTTGAATACTTCGGCTAAATCCAGAGCTAAAGAGTATCGTCTTTCACCCGGTTCGTGCAAAAAGCTAATCGTTGGGTTGAGTTGGGTATGGTAAATTTGGTCGAGGCAAAGCGTGTAACACATCATATTGCCGAAGGAAATCAAGGCATTGATTTCGTTTTGTGGGGGTTGTTTGGAACGCCCTTCCATAATGAAATCGTTGATAATAGTATCAAAAGCACTATAATACACCTGACGGATATTTCCTTCCAGAGCCATCATTTGTGGGATATTTAACGAAGCGTTATATTCTAAATCATCAGCCCATTGCTGAATTTGAGCAATTTGAACAGAACAGTCTTTCTGCCGAGCTTGATAATAATGCAAATTTTTTAAGATATTGCTGATAGCTCCCTCTAAAATTTTGCGAGCTATGAGCAACCTTTTTTCAGTAATCAAGTAGTTTTGAGTTTGAGCAATCTGCACCTTGCCTGAAAACAAATATTCTTTGGCTACAAATGAACCTGTGTAATGCTCGTAGTAGTCAAAAAAATGAACGTTAATGTTATTTTTGCCCAGAAAATTGAGTAAAGCACTATTCACTTCCAAACTCCCGAAAGCATAAAGGTTATCTACGTCTTCTATGGGCAAGTATTTGGGTTGGGCTTCGTTGCCCTCTTCATCTGTGGGTGTAAATTTGAGCGTATTATCTTTTCGGCTCAATCTGCCCGCATTGAATAGATAGTAAGTTTTTTTCATAGCAATAGAGAAAAAAAATTACTACAATACTTGCAAAATTAAGACCAAATCATTAGTTTGGTATTACAAAATCTGAATATATGCGTTTTAAGTTGATACTTGCCATAAATACTCACAGAAATCCTATTTTGCCCTTCAATTACCAATACGAGCTTTCCAGTTGGATTTACAAAATTATCAGCAAAGCCGATGAGGAATATGCTTATTTTTTGCATCAAAACGGCTACGAGAGCAATCAAAAAAGTTTTAAGTTTTTTTGTTTTTCCAATTTACTCATTCCGCAGTATAAAATTGTAAAAGATGTGGGCTTTCTGTTGCAAAGTCATCAGATTGCTCTGCTTATTAGTTTTTATGTAGATAAAGCCGCTGAGAAATTTGTAGCGGGTTTGTTTCAAAACCAACGAGGTAGCATCGGGACACAAGAGGCACAAGTAGATTTTCGTGTAGAACGCGTAGAAACCGCCCCCATACGCCTAAGCAAAGAAAAAGTAACTTTACAAACACTTTCACCTTTGGTGATTGCTCAAAGAGATAAGCAAGATAAGAAAAAATATTTAAGTCCTTTGGATAGTGGTTTCAAGGAGCTATTTATCAATAATTTATTGGAAAAATACAAAGCCAGCGGAAAAGAAATGCCCCCTGTGTGGCAGAATTATCCTTTTAGTTTGGAAGTTGATGAAAAGAGCGTCAGAAGCAAACTGATTACCATAAAACAAAATACTTCCACCCCTATTCAAGTGAAAGGTTATTTGTTTGATTTCATACTTCAAGCTCCCAAGGAGCTGTTGGAAGTAGGTCTTACGGCAGGCTTCGGCAACGAAAATGCCCAAGGATTTGGAATGTGTGATGTGATTGAAACCTTGAACCCAAAAAACTAATATGCCCAAATACAAAGAGGAAAACAAGGTAAGAAGTATTTTCAAAGTTTTGAGGTACATTTTAGAAGATACGCAATCTTATACTATTGAACAGCTTAGTAAGAAAACAAACATCAATGCTCGTACTATTCGTAGGTATTTGGACGAAGATTTGCCCGATTTAGGCTTTCCGATTGAAAAGGATGAGAAAAGCAAGAGCTACAAACTGATTTCCAAGCAAGTGCCTATTTCGTTAAGTTATGGTTTTTCTATGGAAGAAGTGCTATTACTCAAAGATTTGCTTGCTACCTTGCCCAGTTCGCCCCTGAAACAAAGCATTTTGAGCAAGATTTTTTATGAGTCGGAATTGAAAAACATAGCTGAAAACTTTTTTCGGAACGCCAGGGGAGGAATCATACAAAAAATTTCCCAAGCTATTGAGCAAAAAAAGCGAGTTATTTTTAGGCGGTATCATTCCATTGCCAGCCAAAGCATTAAAGATAGATATGTAGAACCCATTTGCTTTACGCATAATTTTACGCAAATACGAGCTTATGAAATTGAAAAGCAAGAAGTTAGAAATTTTAGTATTCAAAGAATTGATGCTGTAGAAATAACCGACCAGCTCCGTAGCTACACAGGCGAATTGCAACCCACCGATGCTTTTGGTTTTAGCAATAAAGAAGAGTTTTTTGTAATTTTAGAGCTATCGGAAAAGGCATATTTGCTCTTGCGTGAGGAATTTCCGCTGACAGAACCCTCATTGAAAAAAGAACAAAACACTTACTTTTTCAGAGGCTTTGTAAGAAGCTACAAAGGCATCGGAAGGTTTATTCTCAGCCTGCCCGGTGAGGTAAGAGTAGTAGAAGACGAAGGACTGAAAAATTTTCTGCGAAACGCAATAAAAAAATTCGAGTTTTGACAAAATTTGGAAAAAGTCTAACGTAACTTTACCCTAAAATTGCGAAGATATGATAAAAGAAATCGTACAATTTACTAAAAATCTTGATGAGGGGTTTAAAAACTTAGGCGTAAAGCCGAGAGAAGGATTGCATATAGTTTTAAAATTGACGGAAGAAAATGGTGTTATTAGGCTCGAAACAGATAATATTTTATGTGAGCGTTATACTAATACTAAAAAACTTGCTGAAAGTGAGTTTCTTGAAAAGTGTAAGTTTTTGAGTACAAATGCTTGGTGTATTGATACCAATAAATGTTTTGATTTGCCTGCCAAAGCAATACATTCCTGTTCTCCCTTTTGTGTGGCATTCAAACGAGAGCATTTAGAAGGCGGTGAAAAGTATGCCAGAAACCAAAATGAAAACAAAAAACAAATCCATGAGCGATTAGGCGATTATTTTACCAAGGCTTTGGAGCTATTAGCCACTCCACAGGAGCAAGAAAGATACAAGGTATTCAAGGCATTTTTCATACAAAGGGGATTTGAATGTATTTTGAAAAATATTTTTTCTAAACTTACAGAAGAAACAAAAAGACTTAGCTCCGAGATAGAGGCACTCAAAGAACAACAGAAAAATGAAAGTAATAAAGAGCAAAAAGAACTTCTAAAACAAAAAATCACTGAATTAGAGCAAGAAAAAGAAAAATATAAGCCACTTGAAGACGCTGATTACATCATCTTTTATCTTGATGAGCCATTAGAAAAATATAAAGAAGTACATCAAAAATATCTATCCGACAAGCTATTTAATACAGCTCAATACAACACCGAACCCGATGAAAATGGAGATATCTACGGAACGAGCAACTTCTTCAATAGCTATAACCAAAATATGCCTTTTTTGCTGCATAAAACAGCTACTTTTGATATTACGGGAAGGATATCAGATAAAGATGCCAAATATTTATACGAATTTGAGCAAGTGCTGGCAAGAAACGTTTTACCGAAACCTCTACCAATATTTATATTCAAAGAAGAATTACAGAAAAATGTAATCGCTTTTTTCAAAGAAAGTAAGTTCAAAGCAAGTTACAGGGAAATCATAGAGGGTCTTTGGGAAAAGCACAAAGATGACTTTGGAAATTACTATTTGCTTTTTTATGCCAATACCAAAGACGGCTTGGTTTTCAAAGACTTTGATTTTGTTACAAAGTTTGAGTATGAACTGAGGGATTCGTCAGGTAGGCTATGGGAAATAGAAAATCTTTTTGAATTGTGGGATAAAGACAAAAACCAAATGAAAATATATCCCACACTTTCAAATGTATTTGACTTAGAACAGGTTGTATTCAAGACTTTGATAGGCAACAAGTATAGGTCGCTTGATTATTTTAAAGACTTGGATTTGGAGGACTACAAAGACAGAAATAGTACCCCCAACCGACATTTTGATAATACATTCAATTCTTACACAAAGTATAGAAAAGCTGTATATGATTTTGTTTACAAATCAAAAAGGCAATCTATTACAGTTGACAACTTCAAAGAAATGGTTTTCAATGGTATTCAAGATGATTTGAAGCAAAATAATCCTTATGGTATTAAGGATAAACTCAACTTCTGGTTTAGCCTTTATGAGAAATTTGACATTCATAGCAACCCAAATCATAAAACAATGGCAAGTAAATTAAAAGAGTATCGTGAGTTTATGGAAGCTTTGGCTGAAGACAAAGCCGATGTTTCCCAAGCCAGCTTAGAGCAGTTTGCTTTTGCGGCAGGGCAAGTGATTTATTACATCTTGCAAAAAAGCAAATCGGCAGATACGAGCTATCAACGCTTAGAACCCTATCTGCAACAAGTCAGTTGCGAAGGGCTGAAAAAAGCCATCGCCAATGACTTTGCCCGATACAAACACGAAACCTACTCGGCAAGATTTGAAAGGGCGGCAGCTTTTGTGCTCACCTACCAAACCGATGCCAATCTGAAAAAGGTATTGCCTGAACTTTTGGCAGGTGTTTTCAGTAACAACCAGTTGTTTCCCAAAAAGAACAACCCAGAACCTAACGAAGTAGCAACCTCAAATAACTAAAAATATGAGTAATCTATTCAAAAATCGCGTTTTTGGCTGTGTCGTCATCAAGTCTATCAACTCCAACTACAATGCTGACTTTTCTCATCAGCCACGTACCTTGCCCAATGGGGTGGTTTATGCCACAGATAAGGCATTGAAATGGGCAATTCGAAACTATTTGAAAAATGCCTTATCAGAAAAAGTATTTTACTCCAAATCTCTTGATGACAATATGTCGCCACGTACCCTTGATGAAACGTATGAGTTTCATTTTGGAAAAGATAAACTAAATGAAAAGGATAAAAATAAGCTTAGGCTCAATGTATTAAGAGATATTCTTTCTTGCATAGATGTTCGCTTGTTTGGAGGTACGTATGCGGGTAAGACCAATATCTCTATTCACGGAGCTTGTCAAATAACTCACGGAGTAAACCGATTCCCTGAAAATGTAATTTACTCGGAGCAAATTATGTCGCCCTTCAGAAATCCAGGAGAAAGCAGTACAGAGAGCACAATGACTACCCTGGGCACCCAATCCAAACTTCAAGAAGGGCATTATGTGCACCATTTCTCCATAAACCCTCAAAATATTGCTGATGATGCAAAAAGAGTTCAAAGTGAGGGTTTATTGGTTGAGGATATTAAAAAACTCAAAGAAGCTCTTCGCAAAGGAGCTACGTATTACGATTCTGCGGCTAAAGCAGGTACAGAAAACGAGCTCCTACTTTGGATTCAGCTCAAAGAAAATTCAAAAGCCGTTTTGCCCTCTTTTGTGGAATTGGTGAGCATCAACGAAAATCGTGAGATAGACCTGCAAAAAATAAAAGAATTATTGGCAAAAGAGCATATCAGGTCAGAAATTGAAAAGATTGAGTTGTACTACAACAAGGGCATTACCATTGTTATCAACGCACCAGAGGGAGCAGTAGAGTTAGAATTATAAATTCATTTCCGAACTCCCCTCAGTAAAATGAGGGGAGTTAAAAAATTTCTTGAAACAAATAAAAATTGCCTAAAAGATGCCAAAACTCATTTCTATCGACCTTAAAGCCGATTTTGGCTTTTTTAGAAAGCCGGATACAAACAACACGATTAATTTATCCTACAATATGCTCCACAAGCCTGCCCTGCTTGGCATCTTGGGGGCTATCATTGGTCTGGAAGGCTACAAAGAGTCCGGTAAAGAGCCTGAGTATATGGACAAACTAAAAGAATTAAAGGTTGGTATTGAGCCGCTTAACCACGAGCGGGGTAATTTTCAGAAAACCGTAATCAAATACAGCAATACGGTAGGCTATGCCAATAAAGGCACAAATTTTCTGACAGAAGAAGCCACACTCATCAAGCCATCGTACAGAGTTTATTTGCTTCTTGATTTAGCAAATGAGCATCACAAAAAATTATATGATTACCTGAAAGAGGGTAAGGCAGAGTTTCTGCCATATTTCGGAAAAAATGAGTTTTATGCCTGGTGGGAAAGTTGGGATAATGGCTTTCAGGAATACGAATTTGAGCAAGTAGAAAAAACTGATAGCAGTTTTGCTGTGAAAACATTGATACGCAAAACAAACCAAACCCTCAAAGACCAAAAAGAAGAAATAGGGTTTGACTTTCTGAATTTCGACAAAGAGGAGGCTACCTATATGTATTTCGAACGCTTGCCGGCGGGCTTTGATGATAAACTCAAGCAGTATCAGTTAGCTGACTTCTCTTTCACTACTTTTAAGCTAAAACCTGATACTCGTATTGAGGGGCTATACTTGATTAAATGTAAAAATTACTATGTCCAACTCTTTTAAGACGGTAAAACAATTTATTGAAGAAAGCCCGAAGCTCTCTGACTTACTCATCAATGCTCACAGCTACTATGCTCACGTAAGCACACAAAAAGCCCCTGAGACACTCAGTGAGCATATTTCGCTGGTGCAAGAGAAGTGTATCACTTTATGTGAGGTACATCTTTTAGATGAGGTCATAAATAAACTAATTCTTGATTTGCTCGCTGATGTAGAGCACACAACCGAAACGCTCAACTATGTAAAAAAACTATTTGTCAATACAATCGTATTTCACGATTATGGCAAAGTAAATGAAAATTTTCAGGCTCACCACGAAAAGATGAACAATCCCCTTTTTAAGGGGAAAGAAAAGCCCAATAGCCCTTTGAGCACACACCATTCGGCTTTGGGGGCTTATCTGTATATTGTAAAGCATATTCAGGAAATTGTTAGTTGCTTTCCACCAACACAGCAAGGGTATCTCATCGCTTGCGTATTAGGTTTTTCTTATGTGATTTTCAAGCACCACGCAAGTCAGCTTCGAGATAAAAGAGATTTAGTAAGAAAATTCTGTTTTTCGGAGAATGAAATACATTTCTTGAAGCAGTACATTGGGCAATATCAATTTGTAGTAGATGAAAAAATATCCTCTACGCTTTTTGCCAGCAACCCTAACCTCAAAAGAATTAACATCGAAACTCAGTTTGAAAAGTTAAGCAAACAGACCGAAAAGTTTTCTTTTTACACACTGATCCGTTTGGCTTTTTCGCTATTGACTGCTTCCGACTACTTGGCATCAAACGAATATATGACGGATATTAAACTGGAAGATTTTGGAACACTAAGTCGGCAAAGAGTAGAGCAAATCTATCAACATATTACGCAGAGTGATTTTTTAGACGAGGCAAAGCAAAAGCTTAATTTTAATAAAAAGACTTACCAAGAATTAGATACCTATGGGATACTGAAAAATCCGAAAGAGGTCGGCGGTGAGCATCTTAACACCTTGCGGAAGAAAATGGCTTTTGAAGTAATTAGGAATGTTCGTGCCCATAGTGATAAAAACTTATTCTACATTGAAGCACCCACAGGGGGCGGAAAAACGAACCTTTCTATGCTTGCAACCATTGAGCTACTGAAAGCCAATCCCAATCTGAATAAGGTGTATTATGTTTTTCCTTTTACTACGCTCATCACCCAAACACATAAGGCAATAATGGAAACAATGGGCTTGGGCAGTGATGAAGTCGTACAGCTTCACTCCAAAGCAGGGTTTCAGAGCAAGGAAGAAGACCAGGACGGCGTATATGGTAATCAGAAGCTCAACTATTTGGATAACCTATTCGTAAATTATCCCTTTTGTTTGCTTTCCCACATCAAGTTTTTTGACCTGCTCAAAACCCACGAAAAGGAAAACAATTATTTAATGCATCGCCTGGCTAATTCAGTGGTTGTTATTGATGAATTACAATCCTACAATCCAAGCCATTGGGATAAGGTAATTTATTTCGTCAGAAATTTTGCAAAGTTTTTTAATATAAAGTTCATCTTGATGTCGGCTACCCTGCCCAAGTTAGATAAACTCAATATAATTCAAAACGAAGTACAAGACTTTGTTTATTTACTTCCCAATGCAAAAGAAAAGTATTTCCAAAACCCCAATTTTGCTCAAAGAGTAACTTTTAAGTTTGATTTACTCTCTGAAAAAGAGTTAGACTTAAAAAGGCTCGCACACGTCGTTTTAGAAAAATCTGAGCAGTACGCCCAAAAGGACTTCGGTCAGGCAAAGCCCCAAGGTAGTGTTTATACCATTGTGGAGTTTATATTCAAGAAATCGGCAACAGAGTTTTACAAAGTTATAGCCCAACAAAACACTTTTTTTGACGAGATATTTGTACTTTCAGGAACGATTTTAGAGCATCGCCGAAAATACATCATAGATTTTCTGAAAAACCCTGAAAACAGGAAGAAAAAAATACTTCTTATCACTACTCAAGTAGTAGAAGCAGGGGTAGATATAGATATGGATTTGGGTTTTAAGAACCAATCTTTGATAGACAGCGATGAGCAATTAGCCGGACGCATCAACCGAAACGTCAATAAAAAAGATTGTGAGCTTTATCTATTCAAGGTAAATGAGCCTTCTGTACTATATAGCAAAGACAAACGCTATCAAGCCACTAAACAAATCGAGAAAGAATATGCAGAAATTCTCAACAATAAAGACTTCGACAGACTTTATCAAATAGTTCTGAAAGATATTGATAAGTGGAATGAAACCCCAATGGCGGTAGGTTTTCAGGATTATTTGAGCAATATTACAAATCTAAACTTTCAGGATACTAACAAAAAGTTCCAGCTCATTGAGCAGAAAAATATTTCAGTATTTGTTCCATTGCTCGTTCCAGCAGATACCTTCTCTAAAAGTGAGTTAAAATTTTTAGAAACAGCGAATATTTTGCCAAATGCAGAATGTAAGATAGAAGGCAGTAAAGTTTTCGATTTATACATCAACCTGATAGAAAATAAAAGCCCCGATTTTATTAAACAAAAAGTCGGCTTAAAAACCTTACAAGGCATCATTGCAAAATTTGTATTCTCTATTTTTGACGATAGCAAAGGCAATACACGAAGAAAACTGATAGCGTTTGCTGATATTGAAAAAGTAAATAAAAACAATTATCAAAACAGTGGGACAGACGGCACAAGTTATGGCTACGTATATTTAGCAAGATATGAAAAAGTTTACGACGAAATTTTTGGGTTAGATGATAGCAAGTTTGAAGCTTCTGAAAATTGCATTCTATGACCAAAGTTATTACTGCTTCGCTCATTAATATGTATCACGTATGTCCTCGTGAAATGTGGCTTCACGCCAACGGCATCAATATGGAACAAACCTCCGACTTTGTCTATGAGGGCAAATGGATAAGCGAAACTACCTACTCCCAGCGGAGCGAGCAGTACACCGAAATAGAATTGAAAGCCCTTTACCAAGACATTCAACTTGCGGCAAAGATCGACTTCTATGATGCACGCAATAGGCTTGTTCACGAAGTCAAGAAGTCGGATAAATTGGAGGAGGCTCATATTGCTCAGGTGCAATTCTACCTGTATGTATTGGAGCAAAATGGTGTAGAAAGCCCCACAGGAATTTTGGAATATCCTAAACTGCGTCAGACTTTGCCCATACCCGCACTTTCAGCAGAAACACGAGGCAAAATAGAAGAGTGGCTATCGGAAATTACAAGTATTCTGAAAAGCTCTCAGTCGCCTGAAGCCATCAGAAAAAGCTATTGCAAAACTTGTTCTTTCTTTGATTTTTGCTTTGTAAGTGAATGAATGTTCTACTTTATGCCGAATGTGCATCAGAGTACCAATTTTCTCATTATTTGAACAAGTTGTTTTTTGTCTTTTCAAGTTCTTTTGGGCTATCAAAATTTTTCACGAAAAACCCCTTGAAAAAATCTTTTTTTCACGCAAAATGTTGTTATATTGCAGGGCAAAATAAAAATTCAACTTGTTATGGCAACCATTGAGCAAAAAGTCCCCACTTTGGGCGAATCTATTACCGAAGTTACGGTGGGTTCTTGGTCTAAAAAAACAGGCGACCGCGTAGAATTGGATGAAGTGATAGGCGTGTTGGAGTCGGATAAAGCCAGTTTTGATATTACCGCTGAAAAAGCAGGCATTTTGGAAATTATCGCTCCCGAAGGCTCAACTTTACCGATTGGAGCAGTGCTTTGTAAAATACAAACAGAAGCAACGGCTTCTACAATTCCTCAAAAGTATGATAGCCAACCTGTTGCTACTGCTACTCCTGCAAGCAAGGGCGAAACACTTGTAATGAAAGTAAAACCTTTGGGCGAATCTATTACCGAAGTTATACTTGGCAATTGGCTCAAAAAAGAAGGCGATTTTGTAAAAATGGACGAAGTGCTTGCAGAAATTGAGTCGGATAAAGCTACTTTTGAACTTACCGCCGAAGCAACAGGCATTTTACGTATCACTGCTCAATCGGGGGCTACACTTAAAATTGGAGATGAAATTTGTAAAATTGAAGTTACTGAAAATGCTGTAACTGCCTCAGCCACCGAAACAACACTAAGCAATAGTAGTAGTACCTCTCAACAAAATACGGAAAATTATGCCAAAGGACACCCTTCTATTTCTGCTTCTAAAATTTTGGCAGAAAAAGGCATTAACCCTGCTGATGTGCAAGGTACAGGCGTAGGAGGCAGAATTACCAAAGAAGATGCCTTGAAAGCAGAAAAAAAAGAGCCAAAGCCTGTTTCTGAAACAAAATCTGAAAAGGTTGAAAAAGTAGCCATAGAAGTAAAAGGTGAGCGTGAGCAAAGAGAGGAAAAAATGACATCTTTGCGTAAAACCATTGCCAAAAGGCTGGTAGCCGTAAAAAATGAAACGGCAATGCTCACAACTTTCAATGAGGCAAATATGAAGCCCATTATGGATTTACGAGCCAAATACAAAGATAAGTTCAAAGACAAGCACGGTGTTGGTTTGGGCTTTATGTCGTTTTTTGCAAAGGCTTCTGCTACGGCTCTTTTAGAGTTTCCTGTTATCAATGCCCAAGTAAATGGCGATTATATTGTATATCACAATTTTGTAGATATTTCGGTAGCTGTTTCTACGGATAAAGGTTTGGTTGTGCCTGTGGTACGAAATGTAGAGCAAATGAGTCTTGCAGATATTGAGCGGGAAATTGCTCGTCTTGCCGCCAAGGCTCGCGAAGGAAAACTTACTATTCCTGAAATGACAGGCGGTACTTTTACAATCACAAATGGTGGTGTTTTTGGTTCTATGATGAGTACGCCTATTATCAATGCTCCGCAATCGGCAATTTTGGGTATGCACAACATTGTAGAGCGTCCTATGGCGGTGAATGGTGAAGTGAAAATCCTGCCAATGATGTATTTAGCCCTTTCTTATGACCACCGAATTATTGATGGCAGAGATTCAGTAAGTTTTCTTGTAAGAGTAAAACAACTCTTGGAAGAACCTGAAAGAATGTTATTACAAGTATAAAAACAAAAAGGCGACTTCGGTTGCCTTTTTGTTTGGCTGAAAAAATGTATATTTGTAGAAAACTTGACTATGATACTCAATCCGAAAGTTGATTTGGTGTTCAAAAAGCTATTTGGCTCTGAGGAAAACAAAGATATTTTGATGTCTTTGATAAATGCCATTTTACCACCTCACCAGCAAGTAGCCGATATAACCTTAAAAAACCCTTACAACTTTGCCGATTACATAGAGGGCAAACTCTCTATTTTAGACATCAAAGCCGAAAGCATAGACGGCAGACTTTTTGATATTGAAATGCAAATTCGTTCAAGCAAATTTTACGGCAAAAGAGTGCTTTTTTATTGGGCAAAAATGTATGGTTCGCAATTAGATTACATCAACGAAATGCCCACTGCCGATAAGCAACTCGCAGAAATGGAACGTTTAGCCCAACTGGAACAAGAAGGTAAATTAGGATATTCGGGCTTGAAAAAATGTATTGTCATAAGCCTAATGGATTTTAACTTCTTCAATGATGAGAGGTATAAACGCTATTTTACGCTTAAAGATGGCGATACGAATGAAATCAGCGAGGATTTGGACTATTTAGACCTTTATTTTATTGAGCTTCGTAAGTTCAAAGATGAACTTACAGGCGTGAGAAGCACTTTGGAACGTTGGATAGCCTTTCTGAACAATGCCTATAAATTCAAAACACAACAGCTCCCACAAGAATTGGCAGAAATCCGTGAAATTCAGAAAGCAGATTTACGCCTAAAAGCTATGTATCTTGATGAGCAAGAGCGTATGTATTACGATTCGCAACAAAAATTTTGGCTTGACCAAATTTCTTATGTCGTAGAGTCTATCAAAAAAGCAAGAGAAGAAGGCTTACAAGAAGGTAGAGAGGAAGGAATAAAAGAAGGAATAAAAGAAGGAATAAAAGAAGCAAAACTTTCCACTGCTAAAAATCTGATAAAATTGGGTTTTGATGATGAAACTATCGTTCAGGCTACGGGTTTGAGCAAAAGCGAAATTGAATCTTTGCGAAAAGAACCAAATTGATTTACAGCTTTATTCTAAAACTGCCTTTTTCAAAGACATTATGTGCCTGAATTTTCTTTTCATTGGCTTCTAAACTTAGTTTTTTTGCCAAATAAACGCTATTTGAACCATCTATAATGAGCATTTTGGGTATTTTCTGAAAGCTATCCAAATTTCTAATCGCATTTCTTTGCACAATGCAAAAATCTATTTCAGGTATTGCATTGATTTTCAGCCAATCATTTTTGGTGATTTTATTTTGCAGAAAAACAAAATTTTTGCCTGCATAATGCCAAAATTTCCAATTTCCGAAGTTATGCCAATCGGGTGGGCTTTGATAGGTTTTAGTTTTTGTGCCAAGTTTATCCAAAAGATTTTTACTATTGAAATTGAGCCTTCCTACGGAAAGCGTTGTATCAGACCAAATTTGCGAATGAAAGCCCTCTGTTAGGCTAAAAGTCCAACTTTTCGGAATAGCATACACAACAAAAACCCTTTGCTTGTGTTGTTCTAGATTTTCTGCAAAAAAAGAAAATGCCACAAAAGCATAAGCCAATACGCTTCCTACTAAAAACATAAACTTTTTCGCTTCAAAAAAAGCTATCATTAACAAAATAGCAAGAGCCAAAGCAATTGCTTGTGGAGCATCTAATACTAAACTTGTAGTAGCATAGTCTAAATTTTCAACCCCAAACACAATTTTATTGCAAATCCAAATGGTTTTTTCTAAAACAAAACCAATCATTGTAGGTAAATAAGGCAGAAAAGAACCTATAAGCAAAGCTACGCCTAAAATTAGAATGACCTGCCCAATAGGCACTACCAGCACACTCGCTAAAATGCCATAAGTAGGATATTGATGAAAATGATACAGCGTAATGGGTAAAGTGAAAACTTGTGCCGCTACCGAAACGCAAGTCATTTGCCAAAGGAAATGGATAACTCGGTTAGTTGGCTCGTACAAAGGGTAAAGTTTAGGATAAAAATACACAATACTCAATACAGCCAAATAAGATAGCTGAAAGCCAACGTCCATTAGCAAAAAAGGATTGTAGAGCAACAACAAAAAAGCTGATGCCGCAAGTGTGTTGTAAATATTCGTATTCCGACTAAGATTTTGGGCAATTGTGAGCAGAGAAAACATTGTAACGGCTCGCAGTACCGAACCCGAAAGACCCGTAACAAAAGCATAGAGCCATAAGGCTATCAAAACCACCACTACGTATAGGAGCTTCCCTTTGGGTTTTTTCCTTAAAAAAGCTAAAAAAACATTCAGCAACCCAAAAATTATGCCTACGTGCATACCCGAAACCGCCAAAATATGCGTAACGCCTGCATTGGTATAAGCCTGCTTCAAATCTTCGTCTAAATGATGTTTAATTCCCAAGACCAAAGCCGCCGCAATGCTATACTCTTGTTCAGTTTTGATATTTTCAGCAAAAATTTTGTCGCAAATACTACGCAGTTGGATAGCCCATTTTTCAAAATACTCGTACCAAGCAATTTGCGTAGCTATCCAGACTATTTCATTAGGTTTGAGATATTGCTGATGATAGATATTTTTCAGTGAAAGAAATATCCTATAATTGAATTGAGCCTCATTCAAAGGCTCATTGATAAGTTGTAATTTGTTTTTGGCGATAAAAACATCACCAAACTGCGGCTTGTGTTCTGTTTTTTCTAAGAAAACATTGATTTTATCGGTAGCTTTCAGCCAAAGGCTATCGGCATAGATTTCTGTAATTTCTGCGACAAAATGATAACTTTTGGGCTTTTCTTGTATTTCTGAAATAACACGTGCTTTGAAGTAGGAAAAATTTTCTTTTTGGTTGAGAACGTGGTGAGGCAAATTGGCTTGATTGCGAAAATATACCAAAATAATACCTGCAAGCAATAAAATGATATACCCTAGAAGGCTTTGCCAAGGGGAGAACTTGAAGCGGAAGCGTTTAGGCAAAAACTTCCATAAAATAAAGTATAAGACAACACAGAAAAGCCATACCCACAATAACCATTCTTTGTACCATTGGCTATGATACGCTATGATAATTCCTGTTGCAAAAGGCAAAAGAAATTTGACAAATGAAGGCAATGTTGAGCAGTTTTTTACTGCAAAATACGTGATTTTGGGATAAAAAGCAATTTTTTTGAATAAAAAAGTGGCTCTATGTTAAGCCACTCAAATTTAATGGGTTTATTTTTTTATTTGTCTTTACTTCTTTTGTATTTTACTTGTTTTCCATCTATTTTGAGGATAAGCTCTTTGGCGTCCAATTTCACAATTTCCTTCTCAAATTCGGCTTCAGCGGCTGGCGGAGCATTCTGTGTTTTTTTGAAATAAATTTTATTGCCTTGCACTTTGTAGGTATAAGCATCAGAAAAGGGTACGGCATCATAGTTTCCATTTGCCTTGAAACGAATAGAGCTAAAATCATCACCACCTTCCATATCCCAAAGCCCAATCAGTTTTTTAGGGTCAATTTGAGGTGTTTCTTGTTCGGAGGAAGCCAAATCAGCTTTTACCCAAGTTTGTTTTGTACCATTAGACTGAAGTACCATTTCTTTTTCGTCTAAACTCAAAATCATTGCAGTTCCGCCAGAGCCATAAGTAATTTTGTCTAAATCTATTGTGTAAGTAGTGCCTTCTTCATTGCCATCGCTATAAACTTTGTTTTTATCGTAGAAAGCCCAAAAGCTATTGCTCTCTTTGAGTTCCCAACGTCCCTGAATTAGTTTTGCATAATCAGGAGGCTGCGGAACTGACTCAAGCTGTTTATCAATAGCTTTCTGCTCAGCTTCGCTGAGTTGTACTTCTCCTTTTTGCTCTGTGCTATCTTTTTTAGTTTCTTTCTTTTCTTCTGCCTCTTTTTTGCAAGAATATAAAGCCAAAGAGGCTATCAGTATAGCGAAAATGAGTGTTAATTTTTTCATAAAACTGCTTATTTTATTTACTTGATTATTTTTTTCGTAATAAAGTAATATGTGCTAAAATGAGTTCATTGGCTTCGGTTTCGCCCACTTTTGAGGCTTTGTATTTGCCATCGCCCATTATCTTTTGTACTTTGTCGTAGGTATCATCTTTGGTACGCAGGTCGCCTGTGAAACAAGGAAAGTTCTTGAAAAAATCGCCTGTAGCGGTTTCATTGATAATCAAGCCGCCATATTCCCAACCCATACCATAAAATTCAAAATCGCCATTGGTATTAGCTTTTCGTATGTCATTGAAACTTGAACCAACACTTATACCATTGGCAAATTTGAACTTGGGTTTATCGGCGATACCGATACTAATTTTCTCTATTTCTTTGGCAACTTTGCCAGCCGCCCACGTAACATAAATTTTTCCTTCGGGGCTACTGATAGTAGAGTAAATTCGGTCTTCATCAGTTTTTTCGCCATCCATCATTTCTGTTCCTGCAAAAACGGTATCCGACTTAATATTTTCCTTCCCAAAGGCTTTTTCTAAATCGGCATAATTCATAGAAAATTTTACCCTACCAATACCTTCGCAAGAAATGAGAGTAGAATTTTCTTTTTCTTGCTCGTTATTTTGTTGTGCTTGTTGTTCTTGCTTTTCTTCAGATTTTTTCTCGGTGTCTTTTTCTTGTTTTTTACAAGCGAAAAGTGCAAAAGCGATAATAGCCAAAGTAAAGATATTTTTTCTCATACAATCAGGTTAATTTTTTTAGCAAGATAAAAAAATTATTTCAAAATGCTACTTTTTCACCCACTTAAAAGTGCCGTCATTTACATTGAACTGCATTTCGTAGGCTATACGGAAAGAACTTTCACCGATTTTAGGGTCAATACTACCGATTTGGATAGTAGTACCAATTTGGGGTATTTTTGTAAAAACTGTTCTACCTTCTGGTATAGCATTGAGAACTTCATTGTTTCTTTCCAATGAGATAAACTCCTCCGTGATATTTATCAATTCACCTTTTGCCAATTGATAAAAAGTAGGTGTTTCACCTTGCCAACCCATACCCTCTACTTTTGAAGTAGTGGCACTTACAGCAAACTTCTTTCCATTTTTGGCAAAGAAATATGCCATATCAGTTCGGGCATCGGTTGCCCCCAAGATATAGTACATCGGTGGCTCTGTTTTGTAAGAAATAAATCCGTTTTTGACATCTTGCTTGATAGGGATTACTTTCTTGAAAGCTCCACCGGGCTGGTTGGGGTCTTTCAGAGCTTTTTCTTGGGCTTTGTAATAATCCATCACTGAATTTTGAGCCATTACCGAAAATGCCAATAGCGTTGTAGAAAACAGAAAAACTAATTTTTTCATAAAGCAATTTTGTTTAAGTTTATTTCTTTCTTGTTAGAACCCAAATATCTCCTTCTTTATTTTTACCCAAGTCTTCCAACTCCATATTATCCCCTTGTATTTTGAGAACTCTGAATTTCCAACGGCTGGGGCTATCTTTGAATAGAGGATTAGCTTCCACAGCTTCAATGAGCGTTTTTGCTTTATCAGTGTACTTCCAGTTGTATTTGGTAGGCTTATCGAGCATCGGATTGTAGATGAGTAGTGTACTACCACTAAACTTGAAACTCATTGATATTGAAGCTCCTACGACAAAGGCTAATTTGTCTTTGTCATCAATATTCTGCTTTAATTTGTAGTCGGCTACTTGCCAATGTCCCTTTATATTTTGGGCTTGCAAATGGCAAAAACTCAATAGAGCGATAAGGAAAACAATTACTTTTTTCATTTTTTGGGAATTTAAGGGTTTGACATAGGTTTTTATGCAATTTTTGTTTTGGGCTTAAAATTTTAGGGCAAGAGGCTTTATTCAAATTTATTTCCTCTGATTCTGATAACTTCTTTATCTACACCTGCTTCCATACGAGCACCTCCATCGCCACGCATATAGTTTGTCCAAAGTAGCGTGATTTCGTTACTTTTTCTTATTTCAAAACCAAAACCTAAATAGTAGGGGTCTGTGGGGGAATTGCCCAAAATGCGAGTAGCCAATATTTTCCCATTTTTATCTACAAGGGAAGCAAAAAACATTCTATCGTTTTGCAAAGTATAGGCTTCGGAATGTGTAATGGGTTCTACGGGGTCTAAATTGGCTTGGTAGATGATTAAAAAGTTCTCACCTGATTGGATTTTTCCCCAAAGTATGGCTTCGCCGCTGGCAAGACGTATATTGGCATCTTTCACAAAGTTTGTAATATTCTCAATGCGTCTGCCAAACTTTTTTTCTTCGTAGTAATTTTTGAGCAAATCTCCATCGATAATAGTGCTACCTACCAAAGGTAATTTCAAATTGGCAAAAGCATCTAAAAACTCTTGCGGATTGCGAGGATTACCATAATTTACAGGATTGAGCTGGAAATCAAAGGTTTTTTTGCCATTGCTCCATTTACCTACAATTGTTCCTGCACTATTAGGGTTACCTTGAAAGGTTTCGGCATTTTTCTCTCCGGGCGAAGTCTGAAAAGCAAATTGATTAGCATTATCTCCATAAAGTGGAAACAAGCGAATATTTGCTCCCTTTGAGGAGTTGTAACCATAGTAAGCACCTTGACCATCGGAGTAGAACCAAATAGGATAATCTTTTATTGTGCCTTCGTACCACAGATAATTCTGAAATTTTTTGGGCTTTTCTGCGGTGTTTTCAGCAGAAGAGGCGTTTTCAGGTTTTGTAGCAAGGGCAACTTGTTCAACTTTTTTGTTTTCTTCTGTGCTTTGAACAGAGTTTTGGGCAGAGTTTTCTTGTTTTTTCTGACAAGCTCCTGCAAGAAGTAGTAAGGCAAAAATTGTTTTTTTCATATCTGTAATTATTTTTTTGAACTTTGAACCATAATAAATTAGGCTCTCCACACAAAAAACATATTGATAGCAAAGTAGGTAAGAGGAGCAAGCCAAAGCAACATTCTATCCAGCTTTTTGGCAAGTTCTTCTTTGCCTTTGTTATGAATATGATGTGTAATAGCCGAAAGCAAAATGTAAAGCAAAATAAACGAAAACGTAAGAGCGTGAATTTGGTCGGAGAGTGTGAAAGCATTGCTTTCGGGTAAAGAGCTATCTACGATATATTTGTTACCGACAGCGGCAAATAAGCCTCCAATCGCTAATCCAAATTTAGAATTTAAATCAGCGGCAGGAACTACAAAAACAAGCGAGGAAATTAGTAGGGCAATATACAAACCTAAAAACACCTTAAAAAACAAGCCCCAGCTGTTGCGTTTGATGTAAATAAGTATATCTACTGCTGAATATTCGGAGCTTTCCCCTGAAAGTGAAGGGTCGCCGTAGTTGGTTTCGTATTTGCTGGGGTTGTGTTTGATTTCAAACTTTTCTATTTTCCAGCCTGCAAGACTAAAATTTTTATCTAATTTACTACCTGCAATGTCTGGCTCAAAAACTACCTGACGGCTATCGTAAAGGGTATTTTCCAATTTAATTAGCAAGACTTGCTTATCAAAAGGGAAGTTATGAGTTACCCAATCTTGTTGCATTTTGCCTACAATCTTTGCCGAAACCCAATTCCAACCATTTACTTTTTCTACTGATGAACTTTGTACTTGGAAAGTTTTGTTATTGGCGATTTCAAAGTTTTTTTCAATTGCAAGACTATCTTTTTTGTGCAAAAACCAAAGGTCAAAGGCAGTGGAAAACTCTCCGTTTGCCATACTGACATCATAAATAGATTTGACAAAAACCCCCACCTTTACCTTTTCGGGTTGGGCTTGAGCTGAAAGAAAAATCAGAGATGCGAAAAAGGGGAGAAAGAATCTTCTCATTTTTGTAGAATTTTCTACAAAAATGAGAGTTGTAGCGGTAAAAAGAGAGACTTTTTTACCAAATTAAAGAATTTTTTAATCAAAGTGCTAATTTAGTTTATGAAGTAGAGGAACGTGCATAGAGATGGGAAGGAGTATCTTTTATACTAAAACCCACCAAAAGCCAACCAACTATAAAAGCCACGCCTCCTATGGGCGTAATAGCTCCTAATATTTTGATTTGCGTGAGGGCAAGTACATACAAAGAACCCGAAAAAATCAGAATACCTGCCAAAAAGCACCAAAAGGCAATTTTAGTAATTTTATTTTGAGGAAAAATTGCCATTAGAGCAAGAGCAAAAGTATGATAAAAATGATAGCGATTAGCGGTTTGGAATACTTCGGTATAGCCATTTTGGGCAAGCATCTCTTTCAAGCCGTGAGAACCAAAAGCCCCCAAAGCTACTGCCGTACCCCCTAAAAATGCAATGATTTGAAACATAGTTGTTCTACTCATAAAATCACTTGTTTTTATTTTTGAGTAGCAAAAATGGCAATCTTTTTTGCAATCGCCAAATGTTGGTGTTATCTTCGTAATACACTTCCACTTCGTCCATAATATTTTTGACAAGTGTAAGCCCCATACCTCCTTTGCGTTTTTGCTTTTTGAGGTCTTGCAGATTGGCGTCTTCGTGTTGGGTGAGGTCAAAATAGGGGGAATTGTAATCGTAAATTTCAAAAGTTACTTCGCCTTCGTTTTCAGTAAGGGAAATATCAATATCTTTTTGTACGTCGTTTTTAGCAGAATGAATGATAAGATTTGCCAGTATTTCATCAACGACCAAAATCAGTTGGTTACTTTCTACTTCGGGTACTTGCATTTGGGCAAAAACATTTTCTAAAAAAGTGCGTACTTTTTTGAGATTTTTCTTTTCCGCTTTTATGCTAATGTTGTACTTCATACAAGTTTAGGGGTTACTGGCTCGGATTTGAGGGACGTTTAAGGTTTCAACTGCAAACTTTCTAACCTCAAACTTGAACTTCAACAGATTTCTGCTTATTCCCAAATATTCCCCAAAGTTCTTCAAAATTTACTTCACTGCTTGCAAGGCTAAGTCTTGGCTCGGATAGTGTTTTATGAGTTCGCCAAGTCCTAAAATGTCAAAAACATTTTTCACTTTTTCATTCATAGAGCAAAGAGCAAAAAATATATTTTTTTCTTCTAAATCTGAAAGGTGCGACATAAATACCCCCAAACCTGCTGATGAAATATAATTCAATTTTTCGCAATTTACGATAATTGCTTTTTCATTGCGTTGAATCGCTTCTTGCATTGCATTGTCTAAAATAATAGATGAGGAAGCGTCTAAATCACCCTCTACGTGCAACAAATAAACATTCTCTTGATGTTCGGCGGTTAGGTTCATCTTTTTATTAAATTACGTGCAGAACTTACACAAAGTTACATTTTGGCTCAAAAAGTAGGTTATTTTTTTGTAAAAAGTTTGCAAACTTTATTGTAAATTTCTGTTATTGAGTGCTTTATGAATTAAAAAAAAGTCCATCAGTACAATAGCCGCCATAGCTTCTACGATAGGCACGGCACGTGGTACTACGCAAGGGTCGTGTCTGCCTTTGCCTGTAATTTCAATGCTTTCGCCTTGCAAATTGATACTTTCTTGGCTTTGCATTAGCGTAGCTACGGGCTTGAAAGCTACCCGAAAGTAAATATCTTCTCCATTAGAAATTCCGCCCTGTACGCCTCCCGAGAAGTTGGTTTTGGTGCGAACTTTATCATTTTCTTTGAAAAAAATATCATTATGCTCCGAACCTTTCATTTTTACACCTTCAAAGCCACTGCCATATTCAAAACCTTTTACTGCATTGATAGAAAGCATCGCCTTGCCGAGTTCGGCGTGAAGTTTATCAAAAACAGGTTCGCCCAAGCCCACAGGCACATTTCGGCATACACAGCTAACTACCCCTCCAATTGTATCGCCTTGCTTGCGAATATCTTTGATGTAGGCAATCATTTTTTGAGCAAGAGGCTCATCGGGGCAACGTACTTCGTTGCTTTCTGCACTGCTCAAATCTAATTCCTGATAAGATTTTTGTAAAATTAGTTCTCCAATTTGTGAAGTATAAGCCTGAATTTCAATACCTAATTTTTTGAGAAAGAGTTTGGCTACTGCTCCTGCGGCTACTCGGGCAAGGGTTTCTCTTGCCGAACTGCGTCCTCCGCCTCGGTAATCTCTGATACCATATTTTGCCTGATAGGTATAGTCGGCGTGAGAAGGACGAAAAGCCTCTGCAATATGCGAGTAATCTTTACTTTTAGCATCTTCGTTCCATACAAGCATAGCAATAGGTGAGCCTGTACTTTTCCCTTCAAAAATTCCTGAAAGAATTTGTATTGTATCGCTTTCTTTGCGTTGTGTAACAATAGCCGATTGCCCGGGTTTGCGTCTATCCAGTTCTTTTTGAATAAAATCTACATCTATTTCAAGTCCTGCGGGACAGCCGTCTATCACTACACCTACTGCAAGCCCGTGAGATTCGCCAAAAGTAGTAATACGAAAAAGTTTTCCATAACTATTAGACATTCCGTAAATTTTTATGGTTTAGGTCCAAACTTGTTTGAATTTTCAAACACTTACTTCAGCCTTGATAGCAGGGTAAGGGTCATAATTTTCTAAAATAAAATCTTCGTATCTGAAAGCGAAAATATCCTTGATAGCAGGGTTAAGTTTCATTGTAGGCAAAGGTTTGGGAGTACGTGTGAGTTGCAGTTTTGCCTGTTCAATATGGTTGAGGTACAAATGCGTATCGCCACCTGTCCAAATAAACTCGTATGGCTCCAAGTCGCAAACTTGGGCTATCATCATCGTTAGCAGAGCATAAGAGGCAATATTGAAGGGGACACCTAAAAAAACATCAGCAGAGCGTTGATAAAGCTGACAAGAGAGTTTGCCATTAGCCACATAAAACTGAAAAAGCACGTGGCAGGGCATTAGTTTCATTTTAGGTAAATCTTCAACATTCCAAGCCGAAACTACTATTCTACGGCTATCGGGGTTGTTTTTGATAAGATGAATAGCCTCTGCAATTTGGTCAATGCTTTCGCCAGTGCGAGTTTGCCAACTACGCCATTGTTTTCCATATACAGGACCGAGTTCGCCGTTTTCATCAGCCCATTCGTCCCAAATACTGACGCCGTTTTCTTTCAAATAGCGAATATTGGTTTCTCCTTTCAAAAACCACAAAAGTTCGTGAATAATGGATTTGACGTGTAGTTTTTTGGTAGTAACGAGTGGGAAACCTTCTTGTAGGTTAAATCGCATCTGATACCCAAAAACGCTCAAAGTACCTGTACCTGTGCGGTCGGTTTTTTGTGTGCCATTTTCTAAAATGAAACGTAGTAAATCGTGATAGACTTGCATAATTATTGAGTTTTTTTCCAAATCAAAAAATCTTGCCACATTTTCTCAATTAAATTCTTGGTGGCAATGATTGTCTCTTTTTTGAATGAAATTTCATAACTTTCGGAGTAGTGATAGTGAAAAATAGGAGTTGTAAGAGTACATTTTCCTATGAACTCTTTTACAGAAAAAATTTTGAAGAACCAATGCTCCAATGATTGCTCGGTATTTCCTCGACACAAAATAAAAAAATAGTTATCGGGATAGCAAATAGCTTTATGTAATTCCGTAAGCATTACTGTTCCAAAGAATTTACCACTTTTTTTGGAAGAATATTTGACCTCAAAATAAAAAATTTCTCCTTGTGCATTAAAAGCCAATATATCACAACCTTCTTTTGGGGAAGCAATCTGAACGTTAGAATAGCCTTTCAGTTTTAGGTATTCTATGCACTTTTCTTTGGCAACTTTATCCGAAATTGTTTTCTTTGCCATTACAATTTTTTCGAAAATTCGAGAAAGCAATCGAAATCACCAAATTTTTACTAAAAGATTTTACGATAATGAAAAAACTCACTCGCCGCAAGGTTCTTAAAGATTTGTGTATAGGCTCTGCGGGCTTACTACTGGCACCAAGTTGTTTGGCAGAAAATCAGAAAGATAGTAAAAAGCAGGTACAAATAGGCAAAGAAAGAGCCAAAACCGACTACAAGACGGTTATCAAGAATGGGAAAGCCTATATCAATCAGAAACTGGTAGAGGGCTATTGGGTAGGGATTGATTTTAATGGAAAACTTAAAATTTCCAAAGAACCCTTGCAAGCAGAGCAGGAAATTGATGCTACGGGCAAAATTGTAAGCCCGGGGTTTATTGATATTCTTGCTGATAATGCTTCCAGTCCCGAGCAGACCTACACCATCTTTGAAAAATACAAAGTTACTGACGGCTTAACTTCTGTTTTTCAGATGCACGGCGGAGCAGAGTTTCCCAAAAAATTTCACGATTATTTTGATAAACTGCCCCATAGAGTAAATTATGGCGTAAGTGTATTTGTGATGCGTTTGCGTTTGAAATACGCTTCATTAGCTCAACGCTATCAAATGGCTGAGCAAGGATTGAATGAAGGAGCGTTGGCTATGGCTCATAGTCCTGAATATCAGCCTGATACAAGTTATGAGGAATTGAAAAAATATGCCGAAATTGCTAAAAAATACGAAAGACCTTATTTTTTGCATTTACGCTACTCGTCCAAAGAAAAAGAGCTTGAAGGCGTAAAAGAAGCTATACGCATTGCCCAAGAAACAGGTTGCCAGATTCATATAGACCATCTCAATTCTACGGGTGGCACTTTTAATATGCCCAAAGCACTTGAGCTTATCAATGATGCCAATGCCAAAGGGACAAAAATTACTTGTTGTGTGTATCCGTATAGTTTTTGGGCTACTTATCTGATTTCGGAGCGTTTCAGTGGCGATTGGCAAAAACGTTACGGAATTACTTACGAAGATTTACAAATTGTAGGTAGTGGCGAAAGAATTACCGCACAAACTTTTCCTATTTATCGCAAGCGTCCGGGACTTTTGGTGGCAGTACCCGAAGGCACTATGCCTTTTGAAAAAACTATCAATTTGGCTCTACAAACAGATTTTTGTATGTTTGGCTCTGACGGAGGCATTGAAAAAGAGCCACGAGCCAACTCGCACCCACGAGGAGCGGGTTTTGCCGCTACGGCTATTCGGCACTGCTTAAATATAGGTATGAGTATAGAGCAAGCTCTTGAACGCCTGATTGATAGACCTGCCAAGCTCATTCAGCCTGCTATGAAAGATAGAGCCAAACTGCAAGATGATTTTTGGGCAGATATTACTATTTTTGACCCTGAACGCATCAGGGGCAAGGCAACCGTAGCCAATCCTAATCAGTTTTCCGAAGGAATTGAGTATGTAATTGTCAATGGAGAAATTGCTTATCAGAACGGGAAACTGCTCAAAACGAGTGGCAAGGGAATTAAATATCAGGGCTAAAAGAGTAATTTTCTGCAAAATCAATAATTTTCTTACGCATAGCTTGCTATATGCCAAATATTTTATACATTCGCAACCCTAATTCAGAAATTAAGATTTAATACTTTGAGTTTGAAATTTGAATAGGTTCAACTTTATTGACCGACTTTGGTATCTTGCAAAAAATACTCAAAAAATTTCAAGAACTTGATTTGATTTTTGTTGGGAAATTTTGTGAAAACAATATTTTTTGCTAAATTCGGTTATTGAAGTGGTAAGGTTTGCTTGCAAATCCACGAACCTCAAAACTCAAACCTGCCAAACTTTGAAATACTAATGAAGGCAATGCAAAACGCACAAGAAATGAATTTGAAGGAGAAATTAAAGGAGGTTTTTGGCTACAGCCAATTCAGAGGCACACAAGAGCCTATTATCAAGAACCTGATGGCGGGCAATCATACTTTTGTGATTATGCCCACAGGGGCAGGTAAGTCGCTTTGCTATCAGTTGCCTGCCGTAATTATGGAGGGAACGGCGATTATTATTTCCCCCCTGATAGCCTTAATGAAAAACCAAACTGACCAACTTACTGCCTTTGGAATAGATGCCCGATTTCTGAACTCTACGCTGAGCAAATCGGAAATGACCAAAGTCAAGAAAGATGTATTGAGTGGCAAAGTAAAAATGCTCTATGTTGCCCCCGAATCGCTTACCAAAGAAGATAATTTGGAGTTTCTGAAAAAAGCTAAACTTTCTTTTGTAGCCATAGACGAGGCTCATTGTATTTCTGAATGGGGACACGATTTCCGCCCCGAATACCGCAAAATTCGTGGTATCGTAGATAATTTGAATAAAAATTTACCCATTATTGCTCTTACCGCTACGGCAACGCCCAAAGTACAGCAAGATATTCAGAAAAACTTGCAAATGGAAGATGCCAAAGTCTTTATTTCCTCTTTCCACCGACCTAATCTTTTTTACGAAGTAAAACCCAAAAGAGACCCCAAAAAACAACTTATTCGTTTTGTAAAACAGCACAAAGGCGAGTCGGGAATTATTTATTGTTTGAGCCGAAAAACCGTAGAAGAAATTGCCGAACTGCTGACAGTCAATGATGTGAAGGCTTTGCCTTATCACGCAGGTTTAGAGGCTGATGTCAGAATGAAAAACCAAGATGCTTTTCTCAATGAAGATGTTGATGTAATTGTGGCTACTATTGCCTTCGGAATGGGTATTGATAAGCCCGATGTGCGGTTTGTAGTGCATTATGATGCTCCTAAATCTTTAGAAGGTTATTATCAGGAAACAGGCAGAGCGGGCAGAGACGGTTTGCAGGGGCATTGCCTTATGCTATTTGATAAAGAGGATATTTACAAGCTGGAAAAATTTAACAAAGACAAAAGCGTAACCGAAAGAGATAATGCCCGCCACCTCTTGCAAGAAATTGCTGAATATGCGGAGTGTTCGGTATGTAGAGTAAAACAGCTATTGCACTACTTTGGCGAAGAGTTTAAGTCAAACAATTGCGGTCAGTGCGATAACTGCTCACATCCTCATAAAAAATATGAAGCCGAAGAGCAAGTGCTTCTGGCTCTGAAAGCTATCAAACTCACAGGGGAGCGTTTTGGGGCAAAACATATTGCCGATGTCTTAATGGGTGTACCCAACGAGTATGTGAAAAGCTACGGACACAACAAATTAGAAGTATTTGGCAAAGGACAAGATTTCCCTGATACTGATTGGCTTTCTTTGCTTCGTCATATTCTTATTTTTGATTACATCAAGAAAGATATTGATAACTATGGTGTGCTGAAACTTACTCCCAAAGGTGAAAAATTCCTTAAAAACTCTCACGCCATTACGCTCACCAAAGATTATGATTTCAGCAATCCCGAAGAAAACGAAGAAACCGAGCAGGAAACCGTTCCACAAACTTCAGGAAAAGCCTATGATGAAGTGCTTTTTGATTTGCTCAAAAATCTTCGCAAACGCATTGCCAAAGAGAAAAACTTACCGCCCTATGTCATTTTCCAAGACCCTTCTTTGGAAGAAATGGCTACTACTTATCCCACTACCGAAGAAGAGCTTGCCAAAGTAAATGGCGTAGGTATGGGAAAAGTACAAAAATTTGGCAAACCTTTTTTAGAGGCGATTGTAAAATATGTTGAAGAAAATGAAATAGAAACGGCTTCTGATGTTGTAGTCAAATCCACCGTCAATAAGTCTAAAACCAAAATCTTTATTATTCAGCAAATTGATAGAAAAGTAGATTTGGAGGAAATTGCAGAAGCCAAAGACCTAACTTTTGAGGAGCTCTTGAACGAGATTGAGCATATCTGCGATTCGGGCACAAAGCTAAATTTAGACTACTACATCAATCAGGTAATAGAGAAGGAACGTCAGGAAGAACTTTACGAATATTTTATGAATAGTGAAATTGATGATATTCAAGCCGCTATTCGCGACCTTGCTGATGATGATTTTACAGAAGAAGAAATCCGCCTGATGAGAATTAAGTTTATTTCGGAAGTAGGGAATTAGAAAGGCAATGAACTTACAAGAAATCTCACTCTTTCTTGATGCACCCATATTTGTAGTACCAGATTATGATACTTCTATTTCGGCATTGCTTACTAATAGCCAAGCCGAAATACTTTTTTTCTTTGCTTCGCAAACTGATGCAAATACGCTTAATTCTCAAAATCAAAAGGTTTTGGATAGTATGCTCAATGCCATAGCCGCAAAGCAAAAAAATGAGCCTTTTATCAAAGATTTAGAAAAAGACATACTTATCTTACCTGAAAAAAAGCATATTCAGTGGGATTTTGAAAGAACCCAAGTAAAGTATTTATTAGTTTTTGGCGAAAATACTGCTCAAAATATAGGTTTGCCAATAGAAAAATATGTGTGGCAGAAATGGAAAGGTATTAGGGTACTTTTTGCCCATTCTTTACAAGAAATTGAAGCACAAAAAAACTATAAAAACCTCATTTGGCAAGCAATGCTTCAAATATTTCAATAGAACAAGCGTTTGAGGTAAAAGTTTTACTCAGTCTAAATACCCAATGTTCTTAATCCTGTTTCCTGCTTCTTGTTTCCAATTCTTCAAAGGTAAGTTTTTTGGAGTTCTTTTTAAGAAATCAAAAATTTTGTGTAAATTTGCTATCTCAAAATTTTTTTTCCCGAAAATTTACCAAAACGCAAAAGGTTTATGCTCAAAAAAACTTTTACCCTCTGTTTGTTGGGTATTTCACTTACTTGCTTCGCTCAGAATGAAAAGCAGGTAAAGTGGATACAAGAACGCAGTAATACCACTAAACTGCAAGAACTTTCACAAACCTTCCGAAAGCAAGAAATACAAGCTAAAAAAGAGGCTTATGCTTTAGCTCAAAAAAGGGGTTTGCCTATCTTCCAAAAACTTGCCGACGGCAGAATTGCAGAATTGCAATATTTTGAAAAAGATGTTCCTATCTATTTTGTAACTACCAGCAACCTAAATGCCGCCGCTACTACCAAAGCCTCTGATTTATGGACAGGTGGCTCTTTGGGCTTGAACCTCAATGGGCAAGGAATGATTATCGGTGAGTGGGACGGCGGTGCCGTAAGAAATACCCACCAAGAATTTGGTACAAGAGTAATTCAGCAAGATGGTGCTTCTTTTGCTGTAAATGGAAATACCAGCCACGCCACACACGTAGCGGGTACGCTTATGGCAAGCGGCGTGCAAAGCAATGCCAAAGGTATGGCTCATCAAGCAACTTTGTGGGCAAATGATTGGAATACTGATTTGAGCGAGGCAACTACCCAAGCAGGCAATGGGCTTTTGGTTTCTAATCATTCTTACGGCTATAATACAGCATTTTTACAGCAATGGCAATTTGGCTATTATGATTCAAACTCTGCCAGTTGGGACGAACTCTGCACCAATGCTCCTTATTATTTGCCTTGTTTTGCCTCAGGTAATGACCGCAACAACAACCCTAATCCAAGTGCTGGCGGCTATGACCTAATTACAGGAAGAAGCCTTGCAAAAAACGCTCTTACCGTGGGAGCAGTAAATATACAAACTAACTATACAGGACCCTCTTCTGTGGTAATGTCAAGTTTCAGTAATTGGGGACCCACTGATGATGGACGCATTAAGCCTGATGTAGTAGGAGCAGGTGTGGGTATTTATTCATCAGTAGCTGATACTGATAACGCCTATTCAACATACAATGGTACTTCAATGGCTACGCCTAATGTGGCAGGTACGCTTATTTTGTTACAACAACATTACAGCAACCTAAATTCAGGGCAATTTATGCGTTCTGCTACGCTTAAAGCTCTTACCATTCATACGGCGAATGAGGCTGGTGCCGCACCCGGTCCCGATTACAGCTTTGGTTGGGGTTTGGTAAATGCCAATAAAGCCGCACAAGTTATTTCAAACAAAGGAACAACTGCTTTTATTGAGGAAAGAACTCTAAACAATGCTACTTCGCAAACTTTTCAAATTACTGCCACAGGAGGTTCTACTCCTTTGGAAATCACTATCGCTTGGACAGACCCCAAAGGAACGCCTGCTCCTGCCAGTGTGGTAAATCCTCCTAACCTAATGCTGGTGAATGATTTGGATTTGAGAGTTTGGAGAAATAATACCGATTATCATTTTCCTTGGGTATTAGACCCCGCCAACCCTTCAGCTCCTGCTACACGAGGCGATAATTTTAGAGATAATGTTGAAAAAATCATCATTGATAATCCTGTGGCGGGTGCTACCTACTACATACAGGTTTGCCACAAAGGTACTTTGCAAGGAGGCAATCAAGCCTTTTCAATGATTGTAACAGGGGGAACTGCTTTTGCAGTGGCTACGGCTACGCCTCCACCTGTGGTTTTTGCGAAATTCAATCAAGATAAAATAGAGGGTAAAAACAATGAAATAGTTACCTTTACCGATGCCTCTTCGGTATATTCTTGCGGTTCGCCTGCCATTACTACTTGGACTTGGAACTTTGATGTAACTGGCAACGGCGGAGCAAGCCCTGCTACTTTCAGTGGCAAAACACCTCCACCTGTAACTTTCGCAAAATCCGAAGTTTATCAGGTTCGTCTTACGGTTTCTAATGGTTCAAGTACCGATATATTCAATTCTACTGTGAATATTGGACTTGCAAATCCTACCAATTTGCAAATTGCCAATATGCTCAATAATGGTTCAAATAATTATGTAATCAATCAAGTAGATTTGACTTGGCAAGACAACTCTGATGAAACAAATTTTGAAGTTCAGCGTAGAATAAACGAAATAGGCAACTCTTTTACAACCATAGCTACTTTGCCTGCTAATACTACAAGCTATTCGGATAACACAATAGAAGACGCCAAAAACTACATATACAGGGTAAGAGCTACAAAAGGTACTTTATTGCCAATGGCTTCTAATACGGTTACTATTCTGACGGTGAGCTTTATTACAAGTCTTGATGAGCAGTTGGATAAAATCACCAAAATTTATCCTAACCCTGCAAGTACCAACATTCAGATAGAACTAAACAGCAGTGATAAAGTGCAAAATGTAACCTTATTTAATCAGTTAGGGCAAAAAGTATTGCAAGCAAATTATACAGGAGAGCCTATTGGGGTTGCTCATTTGCCCAAAGGTATGTATTGGGTACAGATAGAAACAAAAGAACAAGGAAAAATTACCAAGAAATTAGTTTTGCAATAAAAACAAATTAAAAGCCCTCGTTTGAAGCGAGGGCTTTTTTTATGGTTCAATTTATTCAACACCAAACTTACACTTTTTCTACAATGAGGGCAGAAGCACCTCCACCACCATTACAGATAGCAACCATTCCACGTTTTTTATCTTTTTGATGTAGAGCATTGATAAGTGTAGTTACAATTCTGGCTCCTGATGCTCCGAGGGGGTGCCCGAGAGCTACGGCTCCACCCATTACGTTGGTTTTTTCCAAAGGAATATCCAAAACCTTATCAAAAGCCAGCGTAACCACAGCAAAAGCCTCATTTACTTCAAACAAATCAATTTCGTTCAAAGAAATGCCTGCATTTTTGGCGGCGATAGGAGCGGCTTTGGTAGGGGCAGTAGTGAACCAAGCGGGTTCTTGCTGAGCATCGGCAAAAGCTACGATTTTAGCAATAGGTTTTAGACCTAATTTTTCTGCTTTTTCTTTGCTCATTAGCACGAGTGCGGCGGCACCATCATTGATTTTGGAAGCATTGGCGGCAGTTACGGTGCCATCAGGAGTAAAGGCGGGCTTGAGTGTAGGAATTTTATCAAACATTACGTTTTTATACTCCTCATCTTCGGCAAGCAAAATAGGGTCGCCTTTTTTCTGAGGAACGGCTACGGGGATAATTTCGTTTTTGAAAGCACCATTTTTGGTGTGTTCGGCGGCAAGTTCGTAAGAGCGAATAGCAAACTCATCTTGCTGTTGGCGAGAAATATCATATTTTTTGGCAGTTGCATCAGCAAAAACTCCCATAGCTTTTTTATCATATACATCTTCCAGACCATCGCGTACCAAGCCGTCTAGAAATTCACCATTTCCATAACGATAGCCGAAGCGTGCTTTGGGTACATAGAAAGGAATATTAGTCATACTTTCCATACCACCTGCTACAATAACATCAGCCAAGCCCAGCATAATGCTCTGAGCCGCCAGCATTATGGCTTTTGTTCCTGATGCACATACTTTATTGATAGTTGTAGAGGGAATATCGTAGCCTAGCCCGCCCAGTACCGCCGCTTGTGTGGCAGGAGCTTGTCCTAAATTGGCAGAAACTACATTACCCATATAGACCTCTTGCACTTCTTTGGGGTCTATGCCTGCTTTTTCAATAGCACCTTTGATAGCAAAACCTCCTAATTGCGTTGCAGAAAAAGGAGAAAGTACGCCTCCAAAACTTCCAATAGGCGTTCTAACAGCCGAAATTACATATACTTCTTTCATTGGGTTAAGGGTTTAATGGTTTTCAAAATTAAAAATTTTATCACTTTGGCAAGTGTTTTGCTGAAAAATTATTTGAAATTTTTAGCAAACCAATCTTCCATTGAAACAGCCCTTTGCTCGTGTTTGATACCTTCGCCAATTTTTTTCTGTGCCTCTTTGATAGCCTTTGTAATGAGTGAGTGAGAAAGACTTTCCGTTTCTTTTGCCCCCATTTTTTTGAGCATTTCTAGAATTTTATCTCCTGAAAATTTTTTCAGAATAGGTTCGTCAAAACTTGTATAAACGTATGCCTTTGCCTTGAAGCTAATATCTCCAATTTTTTTCAAAATTTCAGCTTCTTCTTCCACCAGAGGGTAATGCTCTGCAAAAAAAACAGATAGCTCTTTATTGGCAAAATCCTTTTTCAGATAGCTACTCAAATGGCGAAATTCATTTGCCGAAAAAATCAAAATCTTTGAAGTATCTTTCAAGTTTTCAGCACTTTGCACCCATTCATAAGGTTTTTGAAGGTTGGTAAGTAGGGTTTGCAAAGTATTGAAGGTACGCTCAAAGAAATAAATAAGCCAAGTTGGTTTACTTTCTGCCGATTTTTGTAGATTTTCAAGCAAAGCCGCCCATTTGGCTTCTTGGCTTATCCAGATTACATCATTTAAACGGACAAGCGGTAAATCTTTTTTTCCAAAAAATGAGAACATAAATTTACACCAAGATTAAGATGATTTCAAGATATATAAGATTTGATTTTGGAATTGAACTTGCCCAAAATCTATGAAAATCGGTTTGAAAAGTTTGAGGTTTGGAGTTTGAAAGTTTGAACTTTTGAACCCCGAACCTTTGAACCCTTGAACTTTTGAACTTTAAACTCTTGAACTTGCAAATAGACTTGCGTTCAAAAATAGTCAAGCTATCTCGTTGGCTTTTTCCTTTACAACCTTTCGGATAGTAAAATATACCGTAGTTCCTTTGCCAAGTTCGCTATCAATGTACAATTTTCCGCCATTTTTTTGTATAAAATCTTTGCACATCATCAAGCCAAAACCTGAACCTTTTTCTTTCTTCGTACCCAGCATAGAAACGTGAATTTCGGGAAGGAAAATTTTTTCTAAAAGTTCCTGACTAATCCCCACACCTGTATCGCTGATGCTCACCATATATTTATCTTTGCCTCTGTTTTGGATAAAAACTTCTACTTTGCCGCCTTCGTGGGTGAATTTGATAGCATTGGAAAGCAAATTTCGCAAGGTGAAATTGATCATATCTTTATCGGCATCTACCCAAGATTCTGTTTTGACGTGATTGATGATTTTGATTTGTTTCCCTTCTGCCATAGGCGAAAGTTGAGCGATTACTTGCTCTATCATTGTGCTTATATTAAAATGATTAGGATTGAGTTCTAATTCATCAGTTTGCAGTTGCGACCACTGCACCAGCGAGGTTATCATTACAGAAATTTTATCAAAAGAAACATACATATCTTGGGCAACTGCAGATAGCTCTTGGGGGCTGAAGGTATCGGGGTGATGTTGCATCAAACTCAAAAAGCCTTTTAGCGAATTTAGAGGGCTTTTGAGGTCTTGAGTAATGGTATTGAAAAGGGTTTCTTTGATAGAGGCAAGTTTTTCAAGACGTTTTTCAGAATCTTCCAATTGCTTATTGACTTCTTTCAAAAATTCGTTGCTTTCGTAGAGTAAGCGTGCATTTTCTTTGATTTCGTGAAATTGTGTTTGAATTCGATTGATCATCAAATTGAAATCATCAGTGAGCTGTCCGATTTCATCGTTGGTGTATTTGCGAGCAGGTTTGAGGTCTTCGGAAAAATTCATTTCTATTGCCTTGTGTATGGCTCGGGAAAGTTCTGTAATAGGAATAGTGATAAAGAAAGAAAGGAAATAGCTGAAAGTCAGACTTACTACTACAACAATCAGCAAGGTAATAACAAAAATATTTTGGAACTGCCCCCGCATATTTTTTACCTTCTCTTCTACAATACGACTGATGTTTTCAATACGAGCAATGGCTCTATCGCTACTTTCTCGCATTTGTTGATAAATACCCGAGTTAGAGTTTTTGAACAAGCTCAATTCCTTATCCAGAGCTACAATTTGCATAAATTTTTGCTGATACTTCTCTAAAATATCTTTGCTTTCTGTGTGAGGAGTGGTAAGGATAGCTTCACGAATGGCATTCTGAAAATCAATAAAACTGGCAGAATCTTTTCGCATCAAGTAATCTTTTTCAAAGCCTTTCAGTGTGTAGAGAACAATGGGCGAGATTTGATTTTTATCTTCCAATTGAGTTGTGATTTTTTGGAGGTCGTTTTCAAGTCCGTAGTTTTTATTGCCTTTCTGAAAGGTTTTGGTTACAAAGTTTTTGAATGCATTTTCGTATTCTTTCAGGTCTTTTTGTAGCTCTTCAAGGCGACTATCTACACCAAACTCTTGAATTTCTTTGTTTTTGAGCAATTTGGCGATGCGTTTTTGGAGGTCTTGCAGAAGGGTACGATTTCTTTTTTGGTTTTCACTTACGCCTGTACGATAAAACTTATCTTGCACACTTTCTTGCTCAATGAAGTTATTTTCATTTTTGACAAGTTTGAGAATATCTGTAGTGATTTCTTCTATTTCGTTGGTAATTTCGTGAATGGTATCTCTTTTTGCATAAAACCAAAAACTCATACCCGCAACAAAAATGATAATGAGGGTAAAAGTGAAAAAAGCAATAAATAGCTTTCGTCTGAGTTTGGTGTTGTTGATTAAATCAAAAAGCATACATTTTGGGTGCTTCGCCGTAAAATTAAATTTTTCTTGCAAATAGCCAAAAAAATTACATAATTTCGTGAAACTTGTTTTTGAATAAATTTTTGATTTATGGAAATACAAGGCAAACTGAAACGCTTACTGATTGCCATTACATTTCTTTTTTTGAGCTTTGCGACAGGGGTAGCGGGGTTTATGTTCATAGAAGATTATCATTTTTTTGATGCACTGTATATGTGTGTGATAACCACTTCAACCATTGGTTATCAGGAGGTAAAGCCCCTTTCTGATGCAGGTAGGGCATTTAATATTTTTTATATTCTCACCAATCTTGCCATATTTGCTTTTGTGATTTCTACGCTTACCTCTTATTTGTTTGAGGGGGAGCTACAAAGAATTTTCAAGCGTTATCAAATCCGAAAAATTATCAAAAAAATGAAAAATCATATTATTGTTTGTGGTTATGGGCGAAATGGCTTCAATGTGTGCCAAGAACTTGACCGCCTCAGAATTCCTTATGTGCTTATTGAGAAAGTAGAATCTCATCTACAAAACTTTCGTGTAGATAAATATAAGCAGGTTATTTTGGGTGATGCTATTCACGAAGAAACTTTGCTGGAAGCTAATATCAAAGAGGCAAAAGCCCTTATTATAGCCTTGCCGAATGACGCCAACAACATTTTCATTACGCTTACGGCTCGTGAGCTTAATCCAAATATATTTATTATTTGCCGTTCATCAGAACCCAGTTCTGAGAAAAAAATGTACAGAGCAGGAGCCAATAAAGTCATTATGCCCGAAGCTCTGGGGGGTATTCATATGGCTCAGTTGGTTGTAAAGCCTTATATTGTAGAATTTATTGATTTAATCAGCGGACTTGACGAAATGAAACTGAAATTAGATGAAGTACGTCTTACAGAAATGAAAGCAGAAAGTAAAAATCTATCTATCAAAGACCTGCAAAGCGACCACGACTGCGAAGTAAATATTATCGCTTTCAAAGATAAAGAAAAAGGCTTTATTCTAAACCCTCGTAGCGATACCCAGCTATCAGAAGATAAAGTGCTAATTATTTTAGGTACAGATGAAGCTATTAGGCGTTTTAAGCAGAAATATTTGCAGGCAGATACAAGATAAACTGCTCACTAAAACAAGCTACCGAATATAGAAAAATCAAATGAATGGGTCATTGAGCGAAACCCCAATAACCCATTTGAAATGAATACCATTTGGGCAAATTTAGGGAGCTAATCTTTGTATTATCCAATTTTCGTTTGGCTGTAAAGTATAGCAAATTCTATCGTGCAAGCGGTTTTCTCTGCCTTGCCAAAACTCTATATAATGTGGCTTTACCAGATAGCCCCCCCAATGAGAAGGACGCTTAATTTCTTGATTTTTAAATTCTTTTTGATATTTGGCAAAAAGATTTTCTAAAACATTTCGGTTTTCTATGACTTGGCTTTGTGGCGAAGCCCAAGCCCCAATTTGGCTTTCACGAGGACGAGAAAGAAAATACTCGTCGCTTTTTTCAGGATTTAAAAAAGAGGCTTTGCCCTCAATACGTACCTGTCTTTCTAATTCCGCCCAAAAAAAAGTAAGTGCGACTGCCTGATTTTGAGCGATTTCAGAGCCTTTTCTGCTTTTGTAATTGGTATAAAAAACAAAACCACCCTCTTCAATACCTTTGAGTAGCACTATTCTGCCCGAAGGCTCGCCTGCGGCGGTTGCGGTTGCCAAAAACATTGCGTTGGGTTCTAAAATTTCGGCTTTTAGAGCTTCGGCGAACCAAGTTTCAAACTGCTCAATGGGATTTTGTTTTACATCTTTTATATCCAAAGATGCCATTTTGTACTCTCGGCGAATTTTTGCAATACTCAATTTCATAGCAAAACTTCAAGGTTTGACATCAAAATTTTTTCTTATTTTCAAATTGTAATTATTTACGTTCAAAAAATTCATTTAAGTGCTTTATCTCTCATCGTTTCTGTCTGACATCTATTTCAATAATCCTGTTTCCTGTCTCTTGTTTCCTATATCTAAACAATTGCTTCAAATTTATGTAAATGCCATAAACATTCAAAGCATTGGGAAATTGAAAAAATAAAAAGCGGTGAAAATGCTCACCGCTTCTTGTTTTATTCGTCATTGCCTTCGTTTTCGTCCATTTCACGTTTTTTCTCTTCTTCCTCTTTAAGTCTTTGCTCTTCTTTATCAGTTTTACGCTCTAATAGTCCTTCCTCAATGGCGGCACCTATGTATTTGGTGATGATTTCAATGGATTTATAGGCATCATCATTACCAGGAATAGGGAAATCCACTTCGTTAGGGTTAGAGTTGGTATCAACGATAGCAAAAACAGGGATACCCAAACGATTAGCTTCTTTTACAGCGATATGTTCTCTTTTAATATCTACAACAAACATAGCAGCAGGTAAGCCTCTCAAATCAGAAATACCACCCAATACTTTTTCAAGTTTATCTCTCTTTCTCATCAAAAGCAAACGCTCACGTTTGGCAAGGTTTTCAAAATCTTCGCTCTTGATAAGTTTTTCGATAGAGGAGAGTTTTTTGAGGGATTTCTTGATAGTAGTGTTATTAGTAAGCATACCACCCAGCCAGCGTTCAGTAACGTAAGGCATTTTCAGGCGTTTGGCTTCGTTAGATACAATTTCTTGAGCTTGCTTTTTAGTAGCTACAAATAACACTCTTTTGCCTGCACGTACAATTTTTTTCAAGGCTTCGCCTGCATCTTGCAAGCAAGCAATGGTTTTGTTGAGGTCAATGATATGGATACCATTTTTCTCCATAAAGATATATGGAGCCATACGAGGGTCCCATTTACGCGTAAGGTGTCCGAAATGCACCCCTGCGTTCAAAAGGTCTTTATATTCAACTTGTTGAGCCATTTTTCAAAAATTTTAAGTAAAGAACCATTACAAAGATTAACGCTTGCTGAACTGGAAGCGGCGACGAGCTTTTCTTCTTCCGTATTTTTTACGCTCTACCATACGAGGGTCGCGAGTTAGATAGCCTTCTTTTTTCAAGGCAGTACGATATTCGGGATTGTACTCTACCAGTGCCCGAGCAATCGCCAAACGCAAAGCTTCTGCTTGTCCTGAAACGCCACCACCATCTAAATTGGCTTTGATATCAAACTTACCGAGTTCGCCTACGAGTGCAAGCGGCTGATGAATGATGGTTTGCAAAACTTCTGTCAGAAAATAATCTTTGTAATCTTTGTCATTTACGGTAATATTGCCGTTTCCGCTTTTCATATAAATACGAGCTACGGCTGTTTTTCTTCTTCCGATTGTGTTGATAACTTCCATACCAAATTAAAATTGTAAAGTGATAGGTTTAGGTTGTTGGGCTTGATGAGGATGCTCGCTACCAGCGTAAGCATACAAGTTGTTGAACAATTTTCTACCCAAGCGATTGCGGGGTAGCATACCTTTTACTGCCATTTCTACCAAGCGAGCCCCCGAAAATTTCTCTTTCACTTCACGAGGAGTGCGTACTCTCTGCCCACCAGGATAGCCTGTATGGCGGATATATTCTTTATCCGTCCATTTCTTGCCTGTTAGGCGGATTTTGTCGCAGTTGATAACTATCACGTTATCTCCACAATCTACGTGAGGCGTGTAACTGGTTTTGTGTTTGCCTCGGAGGATGCTTGCTATTTGGCTCGCCAAACGACCAAGGACGGCAGAGTCAGCATCCACGATGACCCATTCTTTTTGCACCGTACCTTTGTTAGCCGAAATAGTCTTGTAACTTAAAGAATCCATTTTGACTTTGGTTTTATGTAAAAAAACAAAAACTTGTCCGTTTCCAAAAACGGAACGCAAAGGTATGAGATTTTTTCTTTTTAAGCAAATATTTTTCGTAATTTTTTGAGAGATAGAAAGAAATAGATTTTTTAGGGGCAAAATTACGAAAGCTATTCTTCAAAGATTTTTTCCAGTTCAATTTGCAAATCGGGAAAGATATGGCAGGGGATAGAGCCATCAACAAAAATACCTTTGAGTTCGTATTTGCCTTTATCATTGAGTACGTATTGGTGAATAAACTCTTCGTAAGGCACGACAATCCAGTATTCCTTTACGCCAGCTTCCTCGTAGAGTTCGTATTTGATTTTCATTTCTTTTTTAGAATTTCCTTTGGAAAGGATTTCAATGATAAGGTCGGGAGCCCCAAGGCACCCTCTTTCATCTAATTTTTCTTTATCGCATACCACACACAAATCAGGCTGAACGACGGTGTAAATTTCT